>CBINHE010000142.1:0-8403 GCA_966250375.1 uncultured Oxalobacteraceae bacterium | reverse complement strand
CGCGATAGCTTGCAGGCGCTAACACCTATCGCGGGCAAGGCCCGCTCCTACAAAAAATGCCGCGTAAAAATCACAATTAATTTTGCGCGGTTACTTAGTACATACGCCCGCTTGCCGGAGAGGTAACCAAACCGCGCTCCGTCATCCCAGCCTGGCATATGCCAGAAAACTTCTGTCTACATGCTTATGCATGAACCTGCCAAAAATGAATGGGCACAGCACTTGCATAGTGCAACTCGATCCCATCCCATTAGTAGATGCAAAGGCACATCATGAAAACAACGTCATTTTGGAAAGCGGGCCACACCCCGACCCTGCTCGCATCCTTTTTTTATTTCGATCTCAGCTTCATGGTCTGGGTGCTGCTCGGACCGCTGGCCGTGCAGATCTCGAAAGACCTTGGCCTCACTGCCGCGCAAAAAGGCTTGATGGTGGCAACGCCGCTATTGGCCGGTGCATTGCTGCGCATCGTGATGGGCGTGCTGGTCGACCACTTGAAGCCGAAGAAAGCCGGCGCGATCGGTCAGGTGATTGTGATTGCCGGTCTGGCATGGGCGTGGCTGGGGACGATAAACAACTACGACACCATGCTCACGCTCGGCATCCTGCTGGGTGTTGCCGGCGCCGCGTTTGCTGTTGCACTGCCGCTGGCGTCGCGCTGGTATCCGCCGGAACATCAAGGCACCGCGCTCGGCATCGCCGGCGCGGGCAATTCCGGCACTGCGTTCGCGGCACTGTTTGCGCCGTCGCTGGCCATTGCCTTCGGTTGGCAAAACGTGTTCGGCTTGTGCCTGATTCCATTAGGCATTGCCTTTGCGGTGTACGTGATTTTTGCGAAGGATGCGCCTTCGGCACCACCACCAAAATCGATGGTCGAATATCTGCATGTACTCAAAGACAAGGACGCATGGTGGTTCATGTTTTTCTATAGCGTGACTTTTGGCGGGTTCTCCGGGCTGGCATCGTCGCTCACGATTTATTTCAATAGCCAATACGGGTTGTCGCCGGTGACGGCAGGCTATTTCACCGCAGCTTGCGTATTTGCCGGATCGCTGGTGCGTCCGCTGGGCGGCCGTATTGCCGATCGCATCGGCGGCATCAAGACTTTGTCGATCATGTATGTTCTGGCAGCCACCGCGCTGTTCGTCGCGAGCACCGGCTTGCACTCGCCTGTCGCCGCAGTGGTCGTGTTTGTAGTGGCGATGCTGGCCCTCGGTACTGGCAACGGCGCGGTATTTCAGTTGGTGCCGCAGCGCTTTCGCAAGGAGATCGGCGTGATGACCGGACTGGTCGGCATGGCGGGCGGCATCGGCGGTTTTTATCTTGCATCCAGCCTCGGTTATTCGAAGCAGATCACCGGCAGCTATCAAATTGGCTTGACCATTTTCGCCTCGCTGGCCGTGATTGCCCTGCTGGGTCTGTCACTGGTCAAGGCGCGGTGGCGTACCACCTGGGGCAGCGCGGCAATGACGACTGCAAAAATTTAATCGCATACGGTGCCGTCCGATACGCAATCATGCCCCTCACCATTACCGCAGGCCATGCCACACTGACCGGCCTGCGCAAACGCAACGAAGATTTCGTCGGCATGGTCACGCCCAACGAACCGGAGTTGTCGACCAAGGGCTTGATTGCAGCGATTGCCGATGGAGTATCCGGCAATGAGGGCGGGCACGAAGCATCCGAGTATGCGGTGCGCGGCCTGCTCACCGATTATTACGCAACGCCTGATACCTGGCCGGTAACGCAGTCGCTCGATCGTGTTATCAAGGCCATCAATAGCTGGGTGCAGGCCCAAGGGTTGAGACGGCGTGAACTCGCCGGCATGGCGGCCACGTTGACGACTATCGTGTTGCGCGGCAGGTCGTATTACTTTTCGCATGTCGGCGATACTCGCTTGTATCTTTTGCGCGATGGCGTGTTGACGCGGCTGACGACCGATCATGTATGGGACCGGCCGGAGATGCAACATGTTCTGACACGCGCCATCGGGCTCGATTCACGCATCGCGATCGACCACGGCATGGGCGAATTATGCGAGCGCGATGTATTTTTGCTGGCCTGCGATGGCGTGTGGGCAGCATTGACGGAATACGATTTGACCAGCTGGTTATCCGAACTTGCACTTGGTCGCATCAATCCCATTGACGCGGCTGACGCGCTGGTGAAGAGTGCGCTGAAGGCCGGCTCCAGCGACAACGTCAGTGCATTGGCACTGAAAGTCGAAGCCCTGTCGGAAGAAAACCTGCGCGATGCCTTGTCGGTGTCGCAGCAATTGCCGGTTCCGCCCAAGCTCAAGATCGGCCAGACCATTGATGGCTATCTGGTCGATGCGATCATTCACCTGTCGCAGGCAACGCTGCTTTATCGCGTAATCGATCCGCGCTCGCAACGCAAACTGGTGTTGAAAACGCTGCATCCGGATCGCGCGAACGACGCGCATGAACGGTCCGCATTCGCGCACGAGGAATGGCTCGCAAAGCGCATCGTCGCGCGCTTTTTCCCACAGGTCATCACGCCTGAGCAAAGAAATTACCTGTACTACCTGACCACGTGGCACGAAGGCGCCACCTTGCAGCAGCATATCGATGCCGGCGAACATTTCACCGCACCCGACGTCATCGCGCATGGCGTGAAGCTGGTCCGCGCACTAGGCGCGCTGCATCGACGCAGCGTCATCCATCGCGATATCAAGCCGGCCAACATCCACCTCGGCGACGATGGCGAATTGCGGGTGCTGGACTTGGGCGTTGCGCAATCCGGTCTGGAAACCGAAGACGAGATCAAGGCGCCGCAGGCCGGCACGCCATCGTTTTTGGCGCCAGAACAATTCGACAATGCGCCGCCATCGCGCCAGACCGACCTGTATAGCGCGGGCGTCACCTTGTATGTGATGCTCACACGTCATTATCCGTATGGTGAAATCGAACCCTTTCAACGCCCGCGTTTTGGGGACGCCGTGCCGCCCAGCCGCTATCGGCCCGATATCCCGATATGGCTGGAAAACGTCTTGCTGAAGGCTGTCGCACGCGATCCGGCTGACCGTTTTGAAACTGCGGAAGAGTTTCTGCTGGCGCTGGAGCGCGGCACCACCCGTCCGCTTGCCGCGCCGGTATCGACGCCGCTGGCGAAGCGCGATCCGCTTTCATTGTGGAGAACGGTTGCCGCAGTGTCGATCGTGCTGAATCTGTTGCTGCTTTATTTGATCGTGGTGCGTTGATATTGCGCCACATTCAATCTAGCGCTTGGAGTTAGTTGGCGGGGTAAAACTCACGATTCCGACTCTTCTCGCGCCCAAATTTCCCTTCTATTTCAGTCAAATATCGTGCTGCATCAGCATGCTATTGGTGCGGATTATTTTCGTTGCCTATGCCCAAATAATTGGTTGCAACAAAGCTAATATTCGCATATCTTTACGGGCACTTTACATACTGACCGGCTCCCGCAATCCGCCCGGTCCGTCCCCGGCTCGCCCGCCTCCGACAACCAATATCATCAGGGCATCGCCATATGACCTCGCCATCGTTCGATCCATCTGCGCTAGCCGGTAACATCCTCGCCGCCTTCGCGTCGCCGTTCACGCAAGCCCGCTGCATCCTCAAATTTGCACTCGCCCACGGCAACGGCATCGCCCCCGACACCCTGCTCGCGCACCGCGTCATCGCCCACGAAGCCATCAACGACAGCTACCGCATCACCGTCGAAGCACTCAGCACCGACAACCGGGAAACGGACCAGGCCTTCCTCACCCGGCCCCTACCAATGCGCCTTCGACACGGTACGGCGCGGCATTCCCATCGTCCCCGCATTGCTGGAGCGCGTAGCGCAACAAAAACCAATCTGACAACGTAAAGCATAACGAGAAAAATATGCATTTCCCCTCTCTGAAAACAATCCGTGCATTGACCCTGACGCTCTTTGCCGTCGCCTGTCTCGACGCTTGCAGCCTGCCGCGCCAAACCGATGGCAAGATCGGCGTCGATACCGGCGGCGTGAATTACAGCGACCAGGCCATGACCTACGCCTTGTCGGACCCGAACGATCCGAATAATCACAGTGCGGAGCCGGTCGATCCGTATGGTGCCGGCGGGACGATGTGCTGCTTTCGCATACCCGAGACATGGCAGGCGGGGATCAAGGTGCGGCTGAAGATTTACGACGGCAGCCTGAATCTGGTGAAGGACACGATGGTCGAGCTGCCGCCGTATGTGGACGGCAAGCCGGGGCAGTTGTGGGCGGCGCTGTATCAGGATGGGAGCGTGGAGGTGGTGTCGAGCAACTACGGTCCGCCGCATGCGAAATGGCCGGGCAAGATCAAGGGGTGGCCGGTGCCGAGCATTGAGTATCGACGGAAATTGTGGGAGCGAGATTTGGAATATAAAAAAGACGATGTCTACACTGGACAAATTTTACTCAAACAGCTAAGAGATGACCCAGAAAAAAGTCTGAAAAAAAGCTGGGCATTTGATACCAAATACCGGGCAAAAGAAATCAAACATTTCTCTGGTTCGGATGATCCTGCTTATAAAAAATATCTTATTAACCGATATGAAGAATCAATAGCTGTATCACAGCAAGATTTAGATGACTGGATCAAGAGAAAACCATGAGCGCAAAATTGGCGTCCCCTTTTAATGAAGAAGGTACTGATTACACAGACCCATCAAAAAAATTCGAGTTTTTTTCAACTAGCGAAAGAGATGCCTTTAAACCTTTCGAGCGCCGTGAATCCGCCCCCATAGGCCAACCCGGTGCCTCCTGCAAACCCAACCTCTTCTTCGGATTTTTCCACGACGGCACCCGCAATAATTTTTCGGATTCCATCGAAAAGAAAAATTCATCGCACACCAACGTCGCGCGGCTCTACAGTTGCTATCCCGGCCGCAGCGTGCCGGGCGTCGTCAAGGGCGATCCGGCATGGGAGTTCGAGCCGCTCAAGTTCAATAACTACTTCCGTTGCTATACCCCCGGCGTCGGCACTGCCTTCGATCGCGTCGGCGACACCGGCACCGGCCGCGACGCCAAAATGGGCGCGGCGATGGCGTATCTGGGCGGACCGCGCATCGTCTGGTCGCTACTGCAGGCAATCAATAACCTGTCGCGTTTTTTCTTGAACGACGCATTGTTAATTGATCCCCGGGAAGCGCGCGACCTCTGTAAAAAAATCAGTCTCAACGCATTCGGTTTGCAAGGGATGACCGCCCCGCCGTCCGACGATCCGCGCGCCGCACGCAATCAGTTTGAGCCGATCTTGCGCAAACTCCACCAGGCGATTCGACATCATATGGCGGGGCCCGACGGCGAGAAACCGAACAACACCACGGTGGGTTGGGTGCAGCAAATTTATGTTTCCGTATTCGGTTTTTCTCGCGGGGCCGCATCGGCGCGGGCTTTTGCCAACTGGATGGTCGCTCTGTGCAAACTGGATGCGCAATTGCTGGGCAAGCCGGGCATGACGCTGGCCGGGTTTCCGGTGAATTTTGATTTTATGGGACTGTTCGATACGGTCGCATCGGTGGGGCTGGCTAATACCTTCAACACGGCCAATGGTCATTGGGATTGGTCGGATGCGGAGGTGAGCTTGCGCGTGCCGCGCGCATTCAGCCGGTGCCTGCATCTGGTGGCGGGGCATGAGGTGCGGCGCAGCTTTCCGCTTGACTCGATCTCCGTCAAGAACGCGATGGGCGATGATCATGCAGAGATCGTGTATCCCGGCGCGCACTCCGATGTCGGCGGCGGTTATCTGCTGCATGAACAAGGCAAGGGGGTCGATGAAACAGGCAGCGATATGTTGTCGCGCATGCCGCTGGCGCACATGTACCGTGAGGCGCGGTTGGCCGGTGTGCCGTTGAAGCTGGAGTTGGTGGCGCAACAGTGGGTGAAGGATAGTTTCAAAATTGCGCCGGCGAGCATTGCTGCGTTCAATCGTTATCTGGGTTATGCCAAGACGACGAGCGGCGATCTGACCGGCATCATGCGCGAGCAGCGCAGTTTTTATATTCAGTGGCGACAAAAGCGTCGCCAATCTGGATCGACGCCTTTGGAAAGTATCGACAGCTTCGGTCGTGCCATCGCAGAGGACAAAAACGATATGCGTGGCGCCAACGCAGAATTCACGAAAGAAGTCGCGCATTATGAGCGGTGGCGTGAAGAGTATCTCAATCCGTCAGACACCTTGCACAATGGCGAAACCAGACCAACGGCGCCACGCACCGCTGCCGACATAGCGCCGCAAGCACCGGGCTTTGACAATTGGTGGTTCGACGAATGGAAAGAAATTACACGCTTCTGGAACAAGGAATTTTTGCCGGATGGGATGGAAACGTTTTTTGACGACTACGTGCATGATTCCCGCGCATGGTTCAAGTTGACATCGACCGAGGCGGGTGACGTTGAGGGCGAGTTGCAAGCATGGGTGCGCGCGATGCACGACTATGACGAGCGTGTGGGCGATGAGGGCAGGGCCGATCCGCTGACGCGTGACCAGCGCAAATGGGCGAAGTCGTACGAGCGCACGGGAAAAGTGCCGGAAATGCCAACCGATGGCCGGGAGCCGGGATGGTCCGGCGCGGGCTATTTACGTTACCGGAAGATCTATGCCGGTGCCGATGGGATGCTGATTTCTCAAGGAGATCGCACGGTGGTCAAAACGGCTGCCGCGCATGGCTATCGCAGGGACGATAAAGCCAGGGCGGGTTAATCTTGTACCAGACCTGCAGCAACGACGATGACGCGCCGGTTCACACGATGACGCTATTCGACGATGCCCACACGCTGGAACAAGCCATGCAAGGGCGCGGCAAGAATGAGGAAGGCGCCGACATGGTATCGCGCATTACGCTGGCAACGATGTACCGCGCCGCGCGACTGGCTGGCGTGCCGCTGAAGCTGGAGGATGCACCGGAAGCAGTCAAGCGCTCTTTCCTGGTGGATACGGGCCTGATTCAAGCCGCTAGGCAAGGATATCCCTGACTTGCAGTTTGATATGGAACAGTTGAGCGTGCGTGAGGAGGCCGTCAGCGAGGGGGATGCCAACTCACAGTGGAATGCATCGCTCGTTGATGCATCGCTGATGCGCGAGGAGGCTTCCCGGCAAAAGGAAGCGGCCAACGGCATCCAGGTTCAAGCCGACATCATGCAGCCTCTTTCATCGCCGGATGCGCTTGGCGATGGTAAAGGAACTCAAGCACCGAAGCCCGATACTCGATATACAACGGATCCTGCGCCAGCGCGACGCGTTCACGCGGACGCGCCAGCCGCACTGGCAGGATTTCGCCGATGGTCGCGGCCGGCCCGTTCGCCATCATCACGATGCGATCAGACAACAGCACGGCCTCATCCACATCATGTGTGACCATCACCACTGTCGATCCGGTCTTGGCGACGATTTTCAGCAATTCGTCCTGCAGATACGCGCGCGTCAATGCATCCAGTGCGCCGAACGGTTCATCCATCAACAATACCTTGGGTTCCATCGACAGGGCTCGGGCGATGCCGACACGCTGCTTCATGCCGCCCGAAATTTCATGCGGGCGCTTTTTTTCAGCATGCGTGAGGCCGACCAGCAGCGCCAACGCGGCCTTCGTGCGGTCCTTCAACTGCGCCTTGGTTTCGGCCGCGCCGAACACGCGCTCGATCGCCAGGTACACGTTTTCGTAGCAGGTCAGCCAAGGCAGCAATGAATGGTTCTGGAACACCACGGCGCGCTCCGGCGAGAGCCCGGCGATTTCGCGATTGGCACACAGCAAGGTGCCGTCGGTTGCGGTGAGCAAACCTGAAATCAAATTCAGGAGCGTCGATTTGCCGCAGCCGGAGTGACCGATCAGCGTGAGGAACTCGCCTTTCTCGACACTCAGATTGATGTCTTTCAATGCGTGGAACGCGCCCTTCTTGGTATGGAATACCATTTCCGCGTTTTGAATTTCGATGAACTTGTTTGCGATCTTATCCATGATTTCTCCATTATTGAACTTCCGTAATTCGAGACAGCGAATTGCGGCTGTTCTCCCTCCTCCCTCGGGACTGAGGTTTTCATCAATTTGGCCAGCGATGCGCCATCAACCGCGCCTTTGTCTGCGAGCTTTTTCGACAGGGTGATCGCTTGTCCATTGTTGTTCAATGTCATCAGCGTCGCCATGTCCTTCTTCGGCCCGCTCACGCCAAGATGCACGCCATACAGCACATGCGCGGCATCAAGTTCGCCGTTGATCAGCTTGCCGCGCACGCTGGGCCAGGATGTCTCTTTGGACGGCGTGATTTTGATGCCGTATTTTTTGTCGAACCCAGCACCGATGCCATCACTACTGTCTTTCGTTGTCATGTTGTCCTCGTAACACAAGTGATAAGGGAAAAAAAAAGCGTCCGAGTTAGTGTGAGCATGCTCACACTAACGCGGACGCCTTT
>CBINHE010000141.1:0-8558 GCA_966250375.1 uncultured Oxalobacteraceae bacterium | reverse complement strand
CTTGCAAGCCTGTGCCGTTCCGCAAGCAGGCGACATGTCGCCTGAAACCCTTGCTTCACCCCTAGCCCTCCCCTTGAAGGGGAGGGAATACGTGGGTTGGAGCACGTTCGCAAATAATGTGCCGGACACTATTGGGGGGCGAATGATTCAATACGTGGCCCCGTCATTGACTTTCTGAAAACACAATAGACGTGGTGAGGTGATCATGAATGCTACCAACGTCCCCAACGCATCAGACACGGCGGATACTGCTCCCAGGGCGGTGAGGCCGAACGTCGTGATCACGGATGCCGGGATTTATCAGGCCAAGAAGCGCATGGCGCTGCTGACCATCTGGATTCCGACCTTGGGCGCGAGTGCGGCCGTTGCGCTGGCGTTTCGCAACGGTATCGGCGCCCTCGAACTCGGGCTGTTGGCGGGCATGTACACGCTCACCATGATGGGAGTCGAGGTCAGCTTTCATCGTCAGCTTTCGCACAATGCCTTCGACAGTCCGAAATGGGGGCGCGTGCTGCTCGCAATTTTCGGGTCGATGGCAGCGCAGGGCGGCGTCCTGTATTGGGTCGCCACGCATCGCCGGCATCACATTCACAGCGATACGCCGGATGATCCTCATTCGCCGTATTACCGGCTGGACGCGGGAGGGCCGCAAAAACTCGGCCGCATTCGCGGTCTGTGGCACGCGCAATTGGGCAACATGTACACCGACAATGCGACCAACGTCACCTTGTTCGCCAAGGACATGTTGAAGGACCCGGCGCTGATCAAGGTCAACCAATGGTATCCGTTGTGGGTACTGATCGGACTGGCGATCCCGACCACGCTCGGCGGCGCGCTCGGATGGTCGTGGGAAGCGGCGTTCAACGGCTTTCTGTGGGGCGGTCTGGTGCGCATATTCCTGGTGCACCACGTCTACTTCGCCAACGGTTCGTTCAGCCACATGTACGGCGCCAGACCATTTGACAACGGCGACATGAGTTCGAATAACCTGGTTTTTGCCGTGCCGACCTTCGGCTCGGCTTACCAGAACAACCACCATGCGTTTCCCACGTCGGCGCTGATCGGCTTCCAATGGTGGCAAATCGATGTCGGTCACATGTTCGTACGGGCATTCGAACTGCTGGGCTTGGCGCGCAACGTCAAGCGCGCGACCGCACAGCAAATCGAGATCAAGCTGGCGCAGCAGGCTGCCATGCGGGGAGCGGTGTTGTCCGGTGAGGATGGAAACAGGAAAGGTGGAGACTTGCCATGAACGACAACACAATCGTTTCCGAACACGACGCTGCGGGCGCTGCGACAGCGCCGCCGATCACCGTCAACAACATGAACCTGGGGCTGATGCACAAAGTGATCGCGCATGCCACGATCTGGGTTCCGTTTATCGGCACCGTTGCCGCCATCGTGCACGGCTGGAATGCCGGCATCGGACCGATGGAAATCAGCCTGGCAGTCACGATGTTCGTGCTGACCAACTTCGGCCTTGAATTCGGATTTCATCGCAATCTTGCGCATCGCGCCTTTGAAACCACGCCGGCGATCCAGATCTTCTTCGCGGTGATGGCCTCGATGGCAGGAACAGGTCGCGTGCTGTTCTGGGTGGCGAACCATCGGCGCCATCACGTCCACAGCGATACCGAACACGATCCGCATTCGCCGCATATCCGGATGGGCAAGAACGGTCCCGAGGAACTCGGCTTCTGGCAGGGCATGTGGCATGCGCAATACGGCCACATCCTGAGCAGCGAGACGGTCAACTGCACCTTGTTCGCACGCGACATCAACCGCAGTCCGGCGCTCAAGATCATCAACGATCTCTACCTGCCGATCGTGCTGGCGGGACTTGCGATTCCGATGGCCATCGGCGGGTGGGGCAAGGGGACGTGGAGCGGCGCGTATGAGGGGTTGCTGTGGGGCGGATTCGTGCGCATGTTCCTGGTGCACCAGGCGACGTGGGGACTGGCTTCGTTCAGCCACCGGTTTGGCGCCAGCCCGTTCAATACGCGCGACCATAGCTGCAACAACGTGTGGGTGGCGATCGCCACGTTCGGCTCCGGCTGGCAAAACAATCACCATGCGTTTCCGTATTCGGCGTACCTGGGGTTGAAGCGGCATGAAATCGACCCGACGGTATGGTTGATCCGCTTCTTCGCGTTCCTCGGTCTGGTGTGGAACGTCAAGCAACCGACACCGGCGCAAATTCAAGCCAAGTTGCTCAAGCCGCAGTAAGGATACGTTGTAATCGCAGAGGACCTCATGACCAAAGCCAATCAGATTGAACCGATCGCCATCGTCGGCATGGGCTGCCGATTCCCCGGCGCGCCAGATCTTGGTAGCTACTGGCAATTGCTGCGCAACGGCATCGACGCCACCACGACGGTGCCGGCCGACCGCTGGAACGCTGACGCCATGTACGATGCGGACCCTTCGACGCCGGGACGCATCAACAGCACGCGCGGCGGATTCATTGCGGATCTCGATCGCTTCGATGCGCAATTTTTCGGCATTTATCCGCGCGAGGCAAGGCGCATGGATGTGCAGCAGAAGCTGGCGCTGGAAGTCGCATGGGAGGCCTTGGAGCACGCGGGTATCGCACCGAGCAGCTTGGCCGGAAGCCCCGTGGGCGTGTACATGGGCGTCAGCCATAGCGATCACGGCAGGAAGCTGCACGCTGACATTCCGAGCATGGACGGACAGGAGGGGACGAATTATTACCACGGCTTCGTGTCACACCGGCTGTCGTATCTCCTCAATTTGCAGGGGCCGAGCATGGGTGTCGATACCGCTTGCTCATCGGCGCTAGTGGCCATCCATCTGGCGTGCCAGGCTTTGCGCGATGGCGAATGCGACCTCGCCTTGAGCGGCGGCGTCAACGTTAACCTGCTGCCTGGCGAAACCATCTCGGCATCGATCGCCGGCATGCTGTCGAGCCAGGGCCGCTGCAACACGTTCGACCGGAATGCGGATGGATTCGTGCGCGGCGAAGGATGCGGGGTCCTGGTGCTGAAGCGTCTGTGCGATGCCGTGCAGCAGGGGGACAACGTGCTGGCGGTGATTCGCGGCTCGGCAGTCAATCACAACGGCATGAGCAACGGCATCACGGCACCGAACGGCAGAGCGCAGCAGATGTTGATTCAGCGGGCGCTGTCGGTAGCCGGTGTGGAGCCTTGGCAAATCAGCTACGTCGAGGCGCACGGCACCGGCAGCGTGCAGGGCGATGCGATCGAAGTACGCGCGTTGCAGCAGGTGCTCAATCGCGGACGCAGTGCGGAGCGGCCGTGCCGCATCGGTGCCGTCAAAACGAATATCGGCCATCTCGAAGCGGCTTCCGGCGTGGCCGGCGTGATCAAGACCGTGCTGTCGCTGCAGCATTACGCATGGCCGCCGGTATTGCATTTGCAAGACCTGAATCCGCATATTTCACTGCATGACTCGCCATTCTCGATTCCGACGACCCTGGAGCCGTGGGACACGCCTGCTGGCGAATTACGGCTGGCCGGGGTCAGCGCATTCGGTTTCGGCGGCACCAATTGCCATCTGATCCTGCAGGAGGCGCCGGCAATGGCCGAACCGGCAGCAACGGATGTCGAGCGGCCGTTGCATGTCATGGTGTTGCGGGCCAAAAGCGAAAGCGCATTGCGCACGATGGCAGGGCGATACAGCGATTGCATCCGATATGCCGAGCACGCCAAGCTCGCCGATCTTTGCTACAGCGCCAATACGGGCCGTGATGAAGCCGAATATCGCCTGGCGCTCGTCGCGGACACTTCCATGCAGTTATGCGAGCAGCTGAGCGCTTACACGGCGCAAGCAACGGGCGACGAGATCCGCTCGATGAAATGCAATGGCCGCCATCGTCCCAAGGTGGCGTTTCAGTTCAGCAGCGAGCATCCGGACCTGGCTGTCGTGGCGATGTTGTATCGGACAGCGCCCGTTTTCCGGCAGATCTTCAATCAGTGCGACCGGGTGTGGCAGTGCCATCTGCACCGGTCACTGAGCGATGGATTGCATGACACCAGCCTAGCCGATGAGGATGCCGACGCCGACTATTTGTGGTGCGCCTATCAGCTCGCGATGGCGCACCTGTGGTCGGCTTGGGGCGTGAAGCCCACCGCATTGCTGGCGGATGGCAAGGCATTGCTGGCGGCCGCGTGTTTCGCCAGCGTGCTGGATAAGGCCAGCGTGGGTAAGGTGCTCGACGCGCGCCGGCACTTGCGCTCGGTCACCGGCACGATAACGATGTGCAAGCCACGTTACCCGATATTTTCCGGCGCCAGCTGTGCATCGATGACGGAATGGGTGGCGGACGCGCGCTATTGGGATGCGTTCGCAAGGCCAGCAGAGCCGGCATCGTCAGCGCCTGCGCAGACGGTCGAAGGACAAGACCTGTGGTGCTTGCAGTTCGCGGGCGATTGCGTTGCGCTCGCTGCACCGGGGAGTAGCGAGCACATCGCATCTGCGCCCATATGGCATTCGCTGACAAACGCATTGTGCCGGCTGTATATGGCCGGCGCGCCGATCGACTGGAAAGGCTTCGATCGAGAATATGCAAGAAGACGCATCGCGCTCCCGACGTATCCATTTGAACGCAAGGCACATTGGTTCAACGAACCGGGCATTGCCGCCGATGCAGCGTTAAGCAATCAGCTGACGACCGCATTGCAATCGTCTGCTGCGTTGGCGCACGCCGCACGCAAGCTGGCATGGTTCGATGCCATCGTCGTTACATTGCAGGAAGGGCGAGCAGAACGTCCACCGCTGTTCGTGATCCACCCGGTTGGTGGCTCGATATTTTGCTACCAGCACCTTGCAGTGCAATTGGGGCCGGATCAACCGGTCTACGGACTGCAGGCACCGGCCCTCGCAGGCGTCGATGCGGACTTCGTATCGCTGGAGGCAATGGCAACTACTTATCTCGCATGCATCCGGCACATGCAGCCGACCGGCGAGTTGCACCTGGTCGGCTGGTCGATGGGCGGCGCGGTCGCTTTCGAAATGGCGCAGCAGTTGCGGCGCAACGGCGAGCGGCCGGCGCTGCTGGCGCTGATCGATACGCATTTGCCCAGCGCGGATTGGATCGACAGCAACGCGCGGTCCTTGCTGCTGACGATGGCGCTCGACCTCGGTATCGGCTTGGAAGCATTGGACCAGAATTGGCTGCAGCGCGCCGAACTGGCGCCGGGCCTGCGCTATGTTCTGGACTTGGCCGTGCGGACCGGCATCCTGCCCGACAGGATCGAGGAAGATGAATTCACGCGGCGGCTGGGAATCCTGCAACACCATCTGCGTGTATTCCGACGCTACCGCCCCCAGCGTTACGAGGAGGCACTGATCGTGTTCAAGGCCGCACAGAAGATCGGCGAGGGCGAACACCTGGCAGAAGATCTGGGATGGCGCCACGTCGCTGATGCAGTTGAATTGCATGAATTGCCGGGCCATCATTTCAGCGTCTTGCGTGAACCGCATGTGCGTGTGCTGGCTTCACATCTTCGTTATCGACTCTTCGCGGATGCCGTTGCGCCATCCACATTGACGACGACGTGTCTGACGAATGCATGCGCTGACATTCTCTTGAACGGTGCCGAAGGGCTTCAGCCCAGAGCGGCCGGCGACATCGAAGCGTGGGCGTTGCAGTGGTTGAGCGCGCGGATCGAGATCGAGGCGGCGGCAATCGATCCGGAACGAGAGTTCACGCATTTCGGTATCAATTCGATCACGGCGGTCCGCTTTCTCAAGGATATCGGCTGCTGGCTGTGCATGACGCTTGAGCCGATGGTGATATGGAAATTCCGCACCGTGCGCGCCCTGGCTGCCCATCTGGCGGCGCGCAGCACTGCACCGGCGGCGGTCGAACAGGAAGACACCAATGAACCGTTGGCCGAGGTGCTGGAAGGCACGCTATGAAGCTTGAACAGTTTGTCGCCGACCTGCACGGCGATGGCATCGAATTGTGGGTGGACCAGGATAAATTGCACTACCGCGGCAACGCGCAAGTGTTGACCGCCGATCGTCTGTCGTTCCTGACGACGCACAAGGCCAATCTGATCACCTTGTTGCGGCAGTCTGCCGATGGCGGCGACTACAGCGCAGACGCAACGAATACGTTACGCGACAACATTCCGTTCAGCTTGTTGTTCTTTGCCAGCAACGAGGCGGAATATGCGAAGAACAAATATCAATTGCTGATGGAGGCTTGCCGTTTTGCCGACGACCGAGGCTTTCACGCCGTGTGGCTTCCGGAACGGCATTTTCACGCCTTCGGCGGCCTCTATCCGAATCCGTCGATACTGGCTGCGGCGCTGGCGATGATCACGACGCGAATACGGTTGCGTGCAGGCAGTGTCGTGTTGCCGCTGCATCATCCGGTGCGGGTCGCGGAAGAATGGGCCGTGGTCGACAACCTGTCGGGCGGCCGTGTCGATTTGGCGTTCGCGCAGGGTTGGAACGCCCGCGACTTCGTGCTTGCGCCGCATGCCTATCCGGAACGATTGAAAAGGCTCTACTCGGACATGGCGGTAGTGCAAAAGCTGTGGCGCGGCGAATCGATCGAGTCGATTGACGGCACCGGCAAGCCGATCACCTTCCGCATTTATCCGCAGCCGCAACAAGCAAAGCTCGATACGTGGGTGACGTGCAGCGGCGGACGTGAACGCTTCATCGAGGCCGGCGCCATCGGCGCGAATGTGTTGACGGCACTCCTGTTCCAGACCGAAGGAGAACTGGCGGACAAGATCGCCGCCTATCGTCAGGCGCGCGCTGATCACGGTTTTGCGCCGGAAGACGGGCAAGTCACTTTGATGCTGCATACCTTTGTCGGCACCAGCGTCGCTGCCGTCAAGCAAACGGTGCGCGCACCATTTATCGCCTATCTGAAGAGCTCCGTCGATCTGTGGCGACGCCAGATGGGCCAGCTCAACGAATTGAGCACCGACGAAAGGGAAGATGTGCTGAATTACGCGTTCGAACGCTATTTCGAGAGCGCCGCCTTGTTCGGCACGCCGCGCTCCTGCGTGGGCAGAGTCGAACGGTTGCGCGCAGCAGGCGTGAATGAAATCGCCTGCTTGCTCGACTTCGGTGTCGCCAGCGATGTCGTCCTGGCCAACCTGGTCAATCTGAACCTGCTGCGTCAACGAGCGAATGCAGTCCTTTGAAGCAGCCGGAAAGTATGGGAGTGTCCGATAGCGTTTTCTATTGATCTTTCCGTAATTCGTGAGAGCGAATACGGCTGCTCTCACTCTCTCCTTGTGGGCATGGGTATCTACACATTTTTGCAATGCCATGAATGCTCCCTCTCCCGCAGGCGGGCTAATCTATGCACACAAGTTTGCAACTTGTTTTCGCATGCGGGTGTTTGGGGTAAATTTTCTCAAAAAGTTACCCGTCATTCCCGCGAAGGCGGGAATCCATGGGCCGGCAAATCGAGCAAACGCCATATGGATTCCCGCCTTCGCGGGAATGACGGGGAAAATGAATCGAAAAATTGAACCCAAGAACCAGCCCGCGACCAATACAAAGTATTGCAAACTTGTGTGCATAGGTTAGCCCGCCTGCGGGAGGGGGCATTCATGGCATTGCAAAGATGTGTAGATACCTATGCCCTTGAAGCAGCAGGAAAGTCTGGCGTTGTCCGATAGCGTCTTCTAATTTGAATTTGCCAACGTAATGGAGCATGCATGACGGTTCTCACACAAATCAGTCTCAATGCGACAGCGGCGGGCGCGCAGCGCCTGACGTATCCGAAATTCGAAACGGTCGGGGCTGAGCGTCGGTATCGAAAGGAGCGTCTGGCGGCCGCTTTCCGGTTGTTTTCGCATTTCGGCTTCGATGAAGGCGTGGCGGGTCATGTTACGGTGCGTGATCCCGAATTTCCGGATCGCTTCTGGGTCAATCCACTCGGATTGCATTTTTCCGAAATCCGGGTCTCGAACCTGGTCCAGGTGAATCACAAGGGGGACGTGCTCGAAGGCGATTTTCCGGTCAACGTCGCCGCGTTTGCGATTCATTCGCAGGTTCATCGCGCACGTCCCGACATCATGGCCGTGGCGCATGCGCATTCGATGTACGGCAAAACCTGGGCGTCGCTGGGACGCCTGCTCGACCCGATATCGCAGGACGCCTGCGCCTTTTATGACGATCACACCGTCTTCACGCGGTTTCATGGCGTCGTTGCCAGCATTTCGGAAGGTGAGCAAATTGCCGCTTCGATCGGCAACAGGAAGGGCATCATTTTGCAAAACCACGGCTTGCTGACCGTCGGCAAATCAGTTGATGTGGCCGCCTGGTTCTTCATCTCGATGGAACGTTGCTGTCAATCGCAACTGCTGGCGGAAGCGGCGGGAACGCCGCACCACATCCCGCATGATGTTGCGATCGGAACGCGCAACTTTATCGCCTCCGACTTCGTCTCGTGGGGAAGTTTTCAACCGCTCTACCACTTCATCGTGAAGCAGCACCCCGACTTGCTCGATTAAACCATCGCGTCGATATAGAGCGGTTTGCGGATTGATGTAAGGGGCCAATCTCGGGCCTGCGGTGCTCGGTGTACATCACGTACACGTGCG
>CBINHE010000140.1:0-8612 GCA_966250375.1 uncultured Oxalobacteraceae bacterium | reverse complement strand
AAAGTTTACAAGTCCCTTTTGTAAAATGTTTCTATATTGTGTGTAACCCTATGGGTTAGGGTGGGGATGGGTTAAAAAGCAGCGGTATGAAAACCCATCCCCATCCCAACCAAGAGGATTGCGCTTGCAAGCGCAGTCCGCTCCGCAGGCGGATCAAAGGAGTGTCGCCTTGCAAGGCGACACCGTTGCGCAGGCGTGGGGCATGCCCCACGAAACCCCTGCTACACCATGCGATCCGAATTCCCTGCTACGCCCCCTTGAAGGGGAAGGAGTATCCTCTTACCGCATCGGCAATTCGCGCTAACGATATTTCGACAACGCCGCGACCAGAGACTGGGCAGATTGGCGAATCGAGGCCGGAATTTTTTCCAGACACGCTTCTTCGATCATCGGCTTTTTGATGTTATCAATAACGCCTCCCCTGTTTGCGTTGCAGTCGAACAGACAGCCTCTGTCTTCGTGACAGTCAATTTTCGGGCTCAACATCTGAATCAACTGACTGACCAGCAGATTGCCAATGGCGATTTCATAAGGACGTTCCGCGCGGGAGGCAAATTCCCTCAGATCTGCTGTCGAGAGCAGAATCATCTTGCCGGCGCCGATCGAAAAATGGTTCCAGAAAACTTCCCCCTGGTCGCTACCCGCAATCATCGCCGAGGTTATCCCGATCAGGTAATCAAGCCCCAAGTCGACGCGCATCTTTTCCGCGAATCGAAAGAATTCATCGGCGATGATATTTTTGGAAAATTCCATCTTCGCGGATCGCGAAATTTTTATCCCTTGCATCTCCACCCACGCCACGACCCTCTCTGGCTGACTGATGATCCCGGCCGGCACTGCAGATTGCACCTCGAAAAAGGTAAACGCCGGCTGCGCGCGATTGAATGCTTCCAATAATTTCGGCAGTGCGCCAAGCCAGGCACCCAAATCAAGAATGCCGATATTTTTGACGCTGCTACTGCGCGACATTTCGACCGCTATTTTTTTCAGCGCCGCGCTCGATGTCTTGGTTTCATCTTCCGGTGCCGTCAATGCCTCTTCGCTTAGCGTGGATGCGAAAATCGCTGACCGCAGCGCAGGATTAATTGCATTAAATCCCTTGGCCACCTCGCCTGAAAACGTCTTGATATTTTTCTTGCCGGCTTTTTCCAAAGCAATGCGAAGATCCTTGTCCGACATGTTGGATTTACGAACTAGAGTGAATACTGGCAGTGTCTTCTTCATGTACAAAAATCCGGTTAGCGTCAAACAACCGATATAACGTCGGGATACCCCATTCAAGTACAGCATCACCCCCGACGATTCCCCCAAGACTGATAGCAAGTGCAACACGCCCTGCATTGACAGCCAAATCGATGTCCCCGGAAATCAATAGCTCGCGATACATTGCACCAACAAATGTAGCGACCGATTTGTTCGGTATCGACAATTGATTGGCAACAACCGCCGGAATGCCCGCCTTTATCAACGCTCCGGCCACGCTCGCAAAATCATCCGCAAAGTTGCCTGCCGATGTGAGACATGCGCTCAATACGGCAAGGCGAATTCCTTTTCCCGCCAACAGAATAGCGAGTTCGTCCGCGGCTAAAAGTTCGGACTTTCCGCTTGCGGAATCAACCATGACGAGATGTCCGACCCCGCCCTTGATCTCGCAGTGTCCAGAGAAATGAAAAATATCAAAACGCTCTTTTTGAAGCGTATTGAGCAAAGACGTTCGGCTACCGCCTTCAATTGCAGTAAACAAAAAACGATCGGGGATCTGCGCGTTATAAACCCGTTCGATCGTTAGCTTGACATCTGTCCAGCTAACCCCAGGCACATTGATCGGATCGGCGGAACAAAAGAGAACGCGCACCTTGTTCTTCAGCGGCAGCGGCACGGGCGCATCGATGCCGATCGTTGGGATAATTCGAACGATGCAACGTTCCGCCTGAGGACCGGAAGGGCGTGCCGGATCTTGCATATATTCCCATGGAAGGCTCTTGGCCATGGACGCGTCGCTCAGGATGTGCACACTGATGTTACCTAGTGGAAGCCGAGCGTAGAGCTTTGAAATATCGCCGGCAAATAACAGATCAAATAATTGTTTTCCGAACTTCGCGAGGTCTTGTTTTTTTGGCCGCTGTCCCTTCCCCAGCAACGCATTTTCGATAGCAGACTTGAAGTTGAGCAAGCTAACGAATGAAGTCCCCAAGTCGAGCCGCCCAATCGCCACATTGCCACGCGACCGCGCCAACATCACCGCATGCTTGCCGGGCAATGAATCGAGAATAAGAAGATCGAGATGCTCGCACATAGGCATGAACCTGATGTTGAAGTGCGTTGAGCAACAGCACTGCCTATTCATTACGCCTAGTGCAGTTACAGATTTTGCAGCTGCATTGCGGGCGCTGGAATCATTCTTTCTTCCTGCGTCGTTGCGTATTTTTAAGGCACCCGATTCCATCATGGGCGCATGCACCATGAAAATATTGATGAGTCTCAAGCAAGTGTTGCATGACTAAAGAAATATTGCCGGATATCGATAGGGCGCAATGATCGTGGCAAGAGCGAGCAGTAGCCAGAAGTAGCCGTATATTTCTGTATTCAGAGGATGAGAGAGGCGCGCAGTTGGTGTGGTGCAGCTTGATACCGATGCCGGCAATCATGACCGGGAAAGAACACGGGATGTTTTTTTCTCCTGATAAGCCAACAAGGAAACACGGGCAGACGGCAGGTATCGGACATGACACGATTTTTGGCGAAATCGTTATAAAAGGATATGCCCGCATTATCCGAGGTTTGAGTAGCAAATATCGTTATGCATTACATACCGTGTAATCACAAATGGGCGCAAGGCAAGATGCGCCGGGAAATTGCGCCGATAGTGGCGCAGGATAATCAATCCTTATCCAGTGCCAAGCAGAAATTTACCGTTTTTGAACACGCCATTCCACATTTCCTTCCTCCCTTCAGTGCACATTTGGCTTGAAGTACGATTTTTCCGAATTCTGCCTTCCCCCTCTTTAATCGATGAGATGGAACCGCTTGGTGATAAATATCCACTCATATATCCATATATTGATTTCTAGGCGATAGCATGAGAATTCCTCCCTCAACCACCAATAAACAAACCCAATTCTTGCTGACGGATATGCCCAAAGAATTGCAAACAAAAATTGTCAAACATGTTCATGACACCATCACGGAAGACGCAACCAGAAAAAATCCTTCTGTAAGCCGAGAAGAGGCGGCACGGGAGGCGGCCCGTGGCTTGGCAAAACTGAATCTCGTCAATCGCGATCTTCGTGATGTCACGAAAGACACAACGAACGAATTCCAGAACGTTGGAATGTCGGCAACCAGAACAGCCATTCACAACATGGCTGGAGACGGCGAATTCCGGCAAAAATTTATCCGCTTGGTCCAAAGCAATAAGCACATTGAAATGCCATTTAGTCGCTTATCGCCGAATGAACGGCAGATTGTTCTTGAAGAATTATCTCGCGCAGAAGTCACTCAGCATCTGGAGAAGGTGAAACTGGACATCCACGCGTTTCCGGATGCGGAGAATTTGCCACTTCAAGATCTCATGACAACAATGAATGCGATGAGCCAGAACGGCAACCAAAGGTTTGAGATCGATCTGGATTTTGGCCACAACCAGATCGGAGATGAAGCCGCCATAGTCATGGCCGACAGCCTGGAGCAATGCAAACTGAGCAAATTGAATCTGCACGGAAATAGCCTTAGCGATCAAGGTGCCGTATCCATTGCCGTCAAGCTGCTGTCCAAGCTGACCGAGTTGAATTTGTCCAACAATACCATTGGAACCGAAGGCGCCAAGGCCATTGCCAATGCACTGCCAAAATCCAAAGTGGCCATCCTGAATTTAAGTAACAACCGCATTGGCACTCCAGGTGCTTTGGCTATCGCCGGCCAATTGCCACAGTCCGAGCTGACCGAACTGCATCTATCCGAAAACTCCATTGATGCTAAAGGTATCAATGCAATTGCCACTCAACTGCCGCAATCCAAGCTGACGCGCCTGGATTTAAGCCGCAATCAAAGTGATATGCAAGCCATCACCACGCTTGCCGACGCACTGCCGCATTCCCTGCTGACCGATCTGGATTTGAGCGGCACTGGTATGAGCGACCAAGGCGCCATCGTCATCGCCCAACAATTACAGCAATCCAAGCTGCGCAGACTGGTGCTCAGCGAGAACGAGATTAACGATCAAGGTGCTACGGCGATTGCCAACGAACTGCCGCAATCCAGTCTGACCACCCTGAAATTAAACGATTGCGGACTTGAAGAAGAAGGCATCACCGCCATTGCCAACGCGCTGCGGCATTCCAAGCTGCACAGCCTGAGATTGAATGGCGGCCAAATAAGCGATCCATGTGCCAGCGTGATCGCCGACGCACTAGCGCAATCCATGCTGACTCATCTAAGTTTATGCCACACTGAGATTACGGCTATTGGCGTCGCAGCCCTCGCGGACAAGCTGCAGCAGTCCAGGCTGACCAGCCTGAGCTTGGGCGGAAACGCGCTTGGAGAGGAAGGGGCTGTAGCCATCGCAAACAAGTTGCGCCAGTCCGGGCTGTCCGATCTGATTTTTGACGATAACTCGATTGGAGACGAAGGCGCCAAGGCTTTCGCCGCCGCGCTGGCGCAATCTAAACTGATCAGACTTGACTTGTCTGACAATGAGATCGGACATGAAGGCGCTGCGGAGCTTGCCGCTGCATTGCCATGGTCCATGGTGGTCAACCTGGATTTTAGCTATAACGATATTGCAGATGAAGGCGCCATCGCCTTCGCCCACGCACTGCCCGATTCGACGCTCACCAACCTCGATTTGACCGACACCGGTATTGGTGATGAGGGTGCCTTCCTCCTCGCCCCAGCACTGCTCAATTCCAAACTGATCAACCTGGACTTGAGCGACAACAATGCGCTTGGAGATGCAGGCGTCAGGGCCTTCGACGCTGCACTACAGCGTCCCAATCCGCCCAACGTGCGTTTTGAGTAGCTCGGTTGGGGAAGAACCATCCGGCGCATCGCGATGCGCCCTACCTATCGAATGGCACCGTTTTATGACGTGCTGTCGGCTTGGCCGGTTATCGGAACCGGCGCAAACCATCTATCCCGCCATGACGTGAAGTTGGCGATGGCGTGGAGCACAAAGTAACCCCAGGCGCATTGATTGGATCGGCTGAACAAAAGAGGACGCGCACCTTGCAAGGAAACACGAGCAGACGGCATGTTATCGGACATGCCGTCTTTGCGCCTGCACAAAAAAACAACCGCAGACGAAGCGCATGATGAAGCGGTCACATCTGCCAAACAGAGGGGCGCATCAAGCCCATCAAGCAACGCTGCAACAACGTTGCACGTGAAAAAGGAAACCAAAATGAAACATCATTGGCTGCGCATCGCGGCACTTCCCGCGTTGCTCCTCCCAGCGATTTTTATCGCCTGGAGCCTCCATCAATCCAACGCCGCGGATTCGGACAAGGTCGAGAAAGCGCCCACCGAACTCGACCGGCAAATAGATAACAATGCACAACGCTCGGTTACCGCAGGAAGGCAAGCCTTCCGTTTCGACACCTTCGGCGATGAGGCATTCTGGGGCGACACCATCAAGCTGCATCAATCAATCGCGGGGGCGCAGCTTGGCGGCATCGGTCCGGGCCTAAGCCCGAAAGCGGCGCTAGACGCCGGACTGAAAGTGGACGTCGATGCGCTTCCTTCTACCTTGATCGAAAGCTTGAAGAACGGGCAAGTCAATCTGAACGATCCGGCCAATACGATAGCGTTGCTCAAGTCCAATGCCGTGGTCGGCGTGACCGGGTTATTCGATGCGAGCGGGCATCTGCGCTCGATGGGAATACAGTGTGCGCTGTGCCACTCCACGGTCGACAATTCGCTGGCGCCTGGGATCGGGCGCCGGCTCGATGGCTGGGCCAATCGCGATCTGAACGTCGGTGCGATTATCAATCTCTCGCCGGATCTCAGCGCCGTGGCCAAAGTGCTCAACATCAGTGAAGAAGCCGTGCGTGCCGTGCTGGCCGCTTGGGGCCCGGGAAAATTCGACGCAGAACTGCTACTCGACGGCAAAGGCTTCCGTCCGGACGGAAAAACCGCCGCGACGCTGCTGCCGCCGGCGTTCGGCCTCGCAGGCGTGAACCTGCATACTTGGACCGGCTGGGGTTCCGTCACGCACTGGAACGCATTCGTCGCCACGCTGGCAATGCATGGAAAGGGAACATTCTTCGATCCGCGCTTGAATGATCCGGCGCAATTTCCGGTGGCGGCCCGCAATGGTTTTGGCAATGTGCGCAACGACCCCGATCTCCTCACCGCTAAAGTGGCTGACCTGCATTTCTATCAGCTTGCGATCCCCGCACCGAAACCGCCGGCGGGCAGCTTCAACCAGAACGCGGCGCTGCGCGGCAAGCAACTATTCGACAACAAGGCAAAGTGCGCCACCTGCCATGTCCCGCCGATATTCACCGAACCGGGTTGGAACATGCACACCGCGCAAGAAATCGGCATTGACGATTTCCAGGCGAACCGAGCACCCGACAAGCGTTACCGTACCGCGCCGCTCAAAGGATTGTGGACGCATACCAAAGGCGGCTTTTATCATGACGGTCGCTTCCCGACTCTACGCACCGTCGTCAATCATTACGATGCACACTTCGGCTTGCGCTTGTCGGAGCAAGAGAAGAACGATCTGGCCGAGTACCTGAAATCGCTTTGAGTCGAAGACGGGCCGGCGCTTTTCGGCAAATCAGGAAAGGGTTTCTTCCGGCTATTGAGAATTTAGAAGTTGATTGACACGTACTACCCCCCATCCCAACCAAGAGGATTGCGCTTGCAAGCGCAATCCGTTACGCAGGCGTGGAGCAGTGCTCCACGAAACCCCTGCTACTCTCCCCTATGTGTAGATACTCATGCCTCACGGGAGTGGAGAATCAACATTGTTGCGCGCGTCTACAAACATCGCTGCGCCTACACGGCATGCTCCTCCGCATTCTTTGGCGTCTGATAGCTGTCGAACACCGTGCGAAGTGCGTCGTTATTAATCTCTCCGCCCTGATGCAGTGCCTCTGCGATAGCCACCTGGGCCAGTATGGCCGCCATATCGGGCACGAGCTTGCCCGCGCAGATCGTTCCATGCAAGTCGTCAGGGAACGCATCGTTGCGTGTCACCTCACCATCTCCCACCTTGGTAGCGCGAATGATCGGAACGCCTGTCTCCGCAATAATGCCGGGTATGGCAGCTTCGATGTCCTTGTGGATTGTTCCATTGCCTGTCCCGGCGTACACAATCGCGCGTGCGCCCTTGCTGATTTTGGTTTTGATGTCCTCGATGATCGTTGCCGGATCGACGTTTGCCTGGCTTTGTATGACAGGAACGTAGGGAAGATTCTGTGCACCGCCGATATCAAAAGTTCTTGCCGGTGCTGCTGGTTCTTTCTTGATACTGACGACATGCTTATCAAGCAGAGGGATACGCGTGATGTGCGCGGCAGGCTGGCCGTTTACCACTTTGAAAGCAGCAACAGCGTCAGTATGTTTTTTTTCAAAATAGGGTGGCGAGAAGACTTCCCCGCTTGCATTCATCACAGCCATGGTGCCTTGCCCGTTGGCCCTCTTTGCAAGACGGAAGGCATTGCTGAGATTCGTCGGTCCGTCCGGTTTTTTGAAATTCGCTGGTTTCATCGAACCGGCGAAGATGATTTTCTTACCTGCTATCTTCTCTTTCGGTATGGTCAGCTGGAGGAAGAAGGCCGTTGTGGCCATTGTGTCCGATCCGTGCGTTAATACGATGCTGTCTGCCGTTTCCAGCTTTTGCATGATCGCACTGCGCAGTGCAATCAAATCCTGGGGCGACAAGTCTTTGGAATCCATCGTGAACGGCGGGTTGTCCTCGACGATGACCTTCACGTTATGTGGAACATGGGCGGTGCCGAGCAAATCCTTGCCCGACCTTTCGCCCGCCGTATAGGCGTGCTCAGTACCTACAGCAGAAATCGTTCCTCCAAGGGGAATGAATGCGATGACCGGCTTGCGATTCGCAGTGCCCGGGATTTCGATATTGAGTTTGTAGTCGCCAAATCTTATTTTTTTTCTGGGCAAGGCAGTGTGCGGCCGCTCTTGCGCATTGGCGCGTGCGGCGTTTGCGGATGCCTGTTCGGAAGACGTTTTTACTCTGCTATCGGGAGTAGATTTGGTAATGAAAGGAGTGGACGAAAAGCAGGGAAAATTGATGAGGTTTGCCATAGTAAGTTTGTTTAAATATTGATATCGGTGAGCGTTTTTTTAGGGGGGGGCCGCGATTTTGTGTAAATGTTTTTGAAATTTTCTGCGCCTGAACCACCTTCTGAACTTGGAGTTCGGCTGCGATACTTGTTGCCGCAGTAGAGTGCTGCGGCCAGAACAAAAGAACCTGCTATGGCTCCCGCCGCGATAAAGGCGTCTCGGTGGCCATCTCCCCCACTACTCGGCCCACTGCTCGGCCCAAGACCTTCCCCACCTTCCCCCCTGCGCGCCCCCTCACTGCTTGGCCCAAGGCCCTCCCCACCGTCCCTCCTATGGCGCCCCCCACTGTTCGGCCT
>CBINHE010000139.1:0-8834 GCA_966250375.1 uncultured Oxalobacteraceae bacterium | reverse complement strand
AAGTTTACAAGTCCCTTTTGTAAAATGTTTCTAAATTGTGTGTAACCCTATGGGTTGGGATGGGGGTGATGCGTTCGAGATAAAATCTTTCTTCCTCGCCCCTCCCCCCTTACAGGAGGAGGGAACCGTCCTTTGGTAATTTTAAGTAAGTCTAATAATGAAAAATTTGAGAGAAATCAGAATTCGTCATTGAGAAAATTGAACTTTCAAAGACCTTTAAAGGGGTGCCGCTTATACCAATCTGAATCCATAACGCGACAAATGAAACCGATGGAGGCAAGGTTGACCAAGGGTTTCGTGCAGCATGCTGCACACTTGCATAACGACGGGATCCGTTTACAAACGGATGGGATCTGCTGAGGGGCGTTCACTATGGATAACCAAAATGTGCAAGTTATTTCCCAACGGAACTTATTACTGCGCGAGGCCTTACCATGCTAAAAGAAATGCGACCATTCCTGCATCCAGACTGGTATTGCATCGCCCTCCATCGGCTTGGCAATGTAATAGCCTTGCGCATACGCACATCCCAGCTTGTACAGGAAGTCCCAATCCTGCTGTGTCTCAACACCGACCGCGACGGATTGGCGATGTAATTTTCTGCATAGCTCTAGACTGGAACTAAGCACCATTTCCAGAGACTGGTTTTGTGCCGCGCCGGAGACAAAAGAGCGGTCGATCTTCAATTCAGTAAATGGAATGCGCAGCAGTTCCTGCATGCTGGCATGCCCCATACCATAATCGTCGACGGATAGGCCGAATCCCTTCATCCGCAATCGGGCAAGATTCTCCAGAAAATAAGGAACGTTGGTAATTGTGGCCGATTCTGTCACTTCAAAGATAATGTACTGTTCATCGAGCCCCTGCTGCGCAACGTATTCTGCGATTTTTTCCGCAAGTCCAGGCTTGGCAAGCGACGACGGCGAAAGATTGATTGAAACCGTTATCAACAATCCCTGCGCGTGCCACTTGCGGCACGCCACAATCGATTTTTCGATGATGATCCAGGCAAGGGCATCCATTTCCCCGTTCTCTTCCAGAATGGGAATGAACGCGGTCGGGACAATAAAACCGTATTGCGGATGGCGCCACCGCGCGAACGCTTCGACACCTTTGACCTGTCTTGTAGTCAACTCCACCTTGGGTTGAAATACAGGCTCGAACTCCTTATCCTTCAACCCTTGCTGGATATCGGCAAATGTAAATGTCGGCGCGATGGCTCTCGACTTGTTCCGCGCTTCCGGCGTCCGATAAAGATTGATCAGCTCGAGCAGATTTTCTGGCGTCGCGGGCTTTTCGATCGTCCCAAGAAGGTCAATGCCGTATGCCTTGGACATCGTTCCTACCGAAAACAGCAGCGAACTGTCTAGCGCACTGGCCAGCACGACAGAAGTCTGATTATTTTCCTTGGCCAGGTGCCGAATCAATTCCATGCCATCCATGCCCGGCATATTGAGATCGATGAAACTGATATCGATCCGCTGTGCCTTGTCTTGCAAGGTCTTCAATGCAGCCAGACCATCCGGCACTTCAACGATGTTCTTCGCGCCGAGATTGGTGAGCATGATCATCAGCCATCGGCGTTGGAAATCATCATCCTCAGCCACCAGGAAGTGTAAATCAGCAATCTGCATCTAGACTATTCCCTCCTCCACTATCAATCCGATTCGCCTACCGTCGGTGTCGCACCTTGGCCGTCAAACCATGGGACTAATTTCTTGCAAAACAGTTATGACACATAGGAAAAATAGAGGATACGGTCTCTTTCAGATGGCCGCCGTCAGGATAGAACTTACGGACTTACGCTGCTGCAGTTGAACCACCGTGTTTGCTTCATCATAATCGCCCTTGGCCCAATTCTCATCACCGTTAGAATCGGCGCCACATAGATCACAGGTTAACTTTGCGAACACTTTTTCTTCATGTTCCAGAAGGAGTACCGTTTTCATCTGTTTTATTCGCGACATCTCTATTTGCTTAATCCGAATAACTGTACCAGCATTTGCGATTGAATTGACCAGCAGCAATTTAATTTTTCTCGCACGGAAAATGCTCTGGAAACGCTCAGGATCCGCGGGAAATCCCTCCCTGTTTTGCGGAGGGTGGCAGACGGCGTATCGCCAGCGTTCGGGTCGCGATAAATATCTCGCGCAGCAAGTAAATGAAACTCCCGATCAACGTCAGCATCGCCAGTACAAACAATGCAGCGATGGACTTGGCAAGAGCGAGATTAAGCGCATCACCCAAAAACAGCGCCGCAATCACAAGACAGACAAGGAGAGCACTCGATGTGCTTAAGGTAATGGCGCGATTGATGAGATGCGTTCGGCTATAAAGCGCATCAAGCTCGCTGCTGTAATTGGCCTGCTCGGCCTGATTGGCGTCTAGCCAGCGCTCTTCTAGAACGCGCGACCGATCAATGATGCGCGCAAGGCGATTGGTGAGGACCATGAGATTGGTGCCGATGCCCGTCAGCAGAAAAACCGGTGCAATAGCTAACTGAATGGTATGGCTGACGTCCCCGAGTTGAATATCCATGGCAAGCAAGTATAAAAGGTAATGGAAAACGACATCATATTCGCCACTGGAAGCCGGGCGCGAATAATTTTACGAGCGTACACGCGGAAACGATGCGGCGCGATGGCGGCAGTGCCGGACAAAGGGGTTCGGCGGTCGTCGGTTTTTCTCAACTTGATTCGATATTGCCTAACCGAAACAAATAGTAGCTCTCCTGCATGAACTATCAGTTGTGCCCTTGTGCGCTATACAATAACATTCACACCATATTGCACCGCAACATATTTGAGCATGTCTCTGCTTAAATAATTTAGCGCAGCCCAAACAAGCATTGCATGCCGCCGAGGCATTGAAATCACCTCCACTTTGACATGTACCCGTTGCCACCTCGATTGCATGCTTTGTTTCACTTGAAAGGGATGCGGTTGCCATTCGCATGGGTTGTACTGGCGATAGCCTTGGCAGCGACCACCTTCGCATGGTATGCAGTGCGAATAAGCCAATCTCAGGCAGAGGCGATGGAATTCGATTTAACGGCAGAACGCGCGCTTGGCGATATCAGCAAGGCTCTTGAATCCAATAGGGAAATTTTACGCCGCAGCGCCGCATCTTTTTCTGAAAACAGTGTCATCACAAGCAAAGCATGGCACGACCATGTTAACCGTCTGAAGTCCGCAGAGACGCTGGGCGAGACCCAAGGTTTCGAATTCACGGAGGTTATTGCCGGCAGTGAAAAAACGGCGCGCATCGTAGCGATTCGCAACGAAGAGTTCCCCGACTATGATGTGCATCCCGGTAGCGGTACGGATCTGCTGATCCCGACAGCTTATCTTGAATCATTCATTGCCCCCCCAGTGTTGGAAACAGGTTTCGATATGCCGTCGGATCCGCTCATGCAAATTGCATTGAATCGTGCGCGCGATACTGGGAATATCGCACTGGGCGAAAAACTCATTTTGCCCAAGACAACCACTGATAAACCGCAAACCGGCTTTCTCATGATTCTCCCGCTATATCGGGGTGAGCCGCTGCCAATCACTATCGAAGAACGACGCCGTAAATTGATCGGATTTATCTCTATCCCTTTTATCGCAGAAAGCCTTTTACGCGCCACATTGAACTACCCGGTGCATAACTTTGCGCTTCAAATTACCGGCGGACACCTGTTTGATTCCATCCAAGAAAATAAGCAAGACAAGGAAAACAGGTCTTCGATTATCGCGCATTCGCCCTTGAACAAAAGTACCCTAAGCAAAGCTACAGTCACCACTATTGAAGGACAGCCGTGGACAATTTCGCTGACGACAAAGCCTGTCTCGATGGCGTCCGGCGCAGTCAAAACAAAAGTAATGGCAGGCGCGGGATTCGCAATCAGCCTATTACTATTCTGGCTTGCGCAACATGCCCGACATCGCGCGTCACAATTGGCAAAGGCAATGACGATGAACAAGCGCGACCTGGAAGCGCAATTAGCCGGCGTCATGAATTTAGCTAATGAAGCAATTGTCATGATTGACCGGACGCAGAAAATTGCTTTATTTAACCCGGCCGCCGAGAAAATATTTCAATGCCCGGCAACCGAGGCGATCAACTCGCCACTGTCACGATTCTTGCCAAATCGCTTTAAAGGTGCCAAACCATTGGATATGGCGAATCTCAAGGCCGCCGGTATTTCGGCATACCGAATGGATGCGTCATCAATGCACGTCGCTTTGCGTGCGAATGGCGAAGAATTTCCTTTCGTCGCATCGATTTCCAAGATCAAGGTCAATGGCAAAACATTTTTCACGCTCATGCTGTGTGATCTGACGCAACCTACGCTCACTGACTCGATACAAAAAGCCCGACAGGCACAACTCGTACGCTCCGAAGAAATCGCGAATTTCGGACAAATACATGATCCGACCGAACCCAAATGCGCGCAAATGGAACTGGAACGGTCCCATCGCGACCTGCAAAAAATGATTGCCATGCTCGACTCCATGCGGGAAGAAGAGCAAAAGCGGCTGGCGCAAGAGATGCACGACGACCTTGGTCAATTATTGGCTGCAATGAAAATGGATCTGTCATCGCTTCAACAGAGTCTGCCGAAGAACGACACTAAGCTGGCACGACAGGTGAATACCCTAAATGAACTGGTTGATGCCATGGTTACGTCGGTACGGCGCATCATTGCCGATCTGCCACCTAAAATGCTGGAAGATATCGGCCTGTTCGGCGCTCTTGAATTATTGCTTGCCAATTTCGAGAAGCGACATGCAATCGAATTTACACTCGATGTTCCACAGTCCGAACCGATGCTTGACAATACCGTCGCAACACCAATTTATCGCATCGTTCAGGAGGCATTGAATAACGTCGCCAAACACGCACGAGCCACGCGCGTCGATGTCAAAATGGATTGCCGCGAAAATTATTTAGTACTGCGAATAAGCGACGACGGTATCGGGATCTCACGGGACAAGTTGCGAAAGCCGGGATCATTCGGACTCATCGGAATGCGAGAGAGAACAGCAGCGCTGGGCGGCGAAATGACGATTGATGACAGTCCCGGCGGCACGATCATACAAATCGTTATTCCGAATGCGCAATCATGATCGGCAACGATACTCTGCAAAGCCAGCAACGCTTGATTGCGTCATTGGTCCGCGCGCTCAAAAGGAAAACACGTCGCGAAGTTCATATTATTGAAACCCACATATCGTGGGTTTTGATCGCCGGACATTTTGCCTACAAAATCAAGAAAGCGGTTTGCTTTGATTTCATCGACGCGCGCAGTCTCGAATCACGCTGCGCTTATTGTCATGAAGAGTTGCGACTCAATCGACGTCTGGCGCCGGAGATTTATCTTTGCGTAGTACCCATCACAGGAACGCCGGAACACGCTGTCATCGATGGGGCCGGTACGCCGATTGAATATGCAGTGAAAATGCAGGCGTTCTCGCAGGCGGACATATGGATTCACCGCATTCAACATGGGCTACTCACGTCAAGCGAAGTTGACCAACTGGCGAAAAAAATCGCTCTCTTTCATCAAGGTGTTCCGCCGTCTCCGGCAAACAGCAGTTGGGGAACACCACAATCCTTGCAAGCGGTCGCGACCGATAACTTCGCGCAGTTATCGGAGATGCTCCATGAAGAGGACGAGCGGCAAGAGCTCGAAGCGTTGAAAATCTGGGACGAGGAGCAACGAGAGCGGCTGGCGCCGCTATTTAAAAACAGAAAAGAGCACAGGTTTGTCAAAGAAGGCCATGGAGATCTGCATAGCGGCAACATTCTCACCCGGCACGGCAAGGTAGAAGTATTTGACTGTATCGATTTCAATGAAAGCCTGCGCTGGATTGATATGATGAATGAAATTGCCTTCATTCGCATGGACCTCCGGTTTCAGAAGCTGCCCGGCTTTGCGGCACGCTTGCTCAATCAATACCTGGAAGTCACCGGCGATTATGACGGCTTGGCGGTCCTGCGTTACTACGAAGTCTATCGTGCACTGGTGCGATGCAAGGTCGCCTCTCTGCGTGCGCAACAACTGATTTCCGACGTGCCGGCAATGCTGACCCAAAAAGCAATCGCGAAGAACTATCTCGCGTTCGCATCCGCTCAGATCAAGCCCTCGCCTTGTGCAATCATGATCACGCACGGCTTTTCCGGAAGCGGAAAATCGACATTTTCAAAAATGTTGGTGGAACTTCTCGGTGCGGTGGTATTGCGCTCTGACGTGGAGCGCAAGCGCTTGCGCGGTCTACCGGCGTTATCGGATGCCGCCGTGCCGCCTGGATCAGGAATTTACGATGCCGACACCAGCGAACTGACCTATAGACACTTGCTCGCCTTGGCAAAAGCGACGGTGCAAGCCGGTATTCCGGTGATCGTCGACGCTGCGTTCTTGAAGATAGCACAACGGAATTCGTTCCACCAAATGGCTAACGAATTGAAGATTCCTTTTCTGCTATTTGACCTGCGAGCCGACGAGGCGACTTTGAAGTCTCGCATTCTGTCGCGACAGGAGAGCCAGGATCCATCGGATGCGGGACTTGATATTCTTGCCCACCAATTGTGCAATCATGATCCATTGGCGAATGGCGAGATGGCGCATACGATCGTTGTCGATGTGACGTCCGGTATCGATCCCAAGGCATTGCGCACAATATGCGAAAAAGTGAATGCCACATTGCGTACATAATCCGGCGCAGTTAAAACTCATGCAAACTTTTTACGGATTTTTATCACGTTTGCACTATCAAATGCACATTGCAATTTATTTGCATTTTGAAGCGTTGCGGCAATAGTACTGTCGAAGCGGATCTGGATTGATTCGGCATATTGTTGCCTTTTCAAAAAGGATTGTTTATGCCCTCCCCCATATTTTTATGTTACCCGGTTCGTACGCCAGTCGGCACCTTTGGCGGTTCATTGAAAACAATATCGGCGCCCCAGCTGGGAGCCATTGCGGTTCGAGAAACCATTCAGCGCGCCAATTTACCTCCCGACAGAGTTGATACAGTCATCTTGGGACATGTCGTGCAAGCCGGCGCTGGGATGAATTCCGCTCGCCAAGCAGCGATCGGCGCAGGCTTGCCGGTATCGACGCACGCGATGACCGTTAACCGGGTATGCGGTTCCGGTGCACAGGCAATCGTCAGCGCTGCGCTGGAAATCATGGCCAATGCCAGTCATTGCGTAGTAGCTGGCGGCATGGAGAACATGGATCAAGCGCCTTATTTGGTGACGAATGGCCGTTGGGGTTATCGTTTAGGTGACGGTAAACTTGTCGACAGTTTGTTGCGTGATGGATTGCATGATGCATTCTCATCCGAACATTCCGGCTGGCATACGGAAGACCTTATCGCAAAGTATGGGGTAACACGCGAAGATCAGGATCGTTGGGCCTTGCGCTCACAGTTGCGCTTCACCGAAGCGCAGCGCGACGGGAAATTCGACAGCGAGATCGTTACGGTCGAAGTACCCGGAAAAAAGGGGCCGATGGAGTTCGCTAAAGATGAGCACCCGCGCCCCGAAATTACGATCGACAACTTGAAGAAACTGGCGCCGGCGTTTCGCAAAGACGGCACGATCACTGCCGGCAATTCACCCGGCCTTAACAGCGGCGCAGCAGCGATGATTGTTGCTTCACAAGACTTCATTCAACAAAACAATGTTGAGCCGATGGCAAAACTGGTCTCTTTCGGCTTGGCAGCCGTCGAACCCGCAATGTTCGGCATTGCGCCAGTGCAGGCGGTCAAACAGGCATTGTCGCGAACTGGCTGGACGATAGAAGATATTCAGCGCATCGAAATCAATGAAGCATTTGCCGGTATAACCTTGGCTTGCCTGCGCGAATTGCAATTATCGGAAGATATCGTCAATGTCGAAGGCGGCGCAATTGCACATGGACACCCTATCGGTGCAACCGGAGCCATACTGATAACGCGCCTGCTGCATTCCATGAAGCGGGATCGCCTTGACCGGGGCATAGTGACGTTATGTATCGGCGGCGGCCAAGGAATTGCGCTGGCATTGGAAATGGTTTAACCGTTCAATCAGACGGCGCGCGCTCTTCGTTTTTTTAGTGCCAAGGTCTGCACCATGACAAGACAAGCTAATTGCCCGTCGCAATGCGACGGGCAATTGCTTTTGTTTGTCCCTGTTAAATATAAATTAGGACTTACGCAAAAACCGTAGAAGTTAACAAGATGTAATGATGTAAACCTAAAAACGAGAGCGGTTGCGTAAAGTTCCAGTCATGCCCAAACGCCCAACCCGACTCGATTACTGCCAATATTTATTGGTGAGTCCGATTAACCCTACGCTCACGAATTTTGCCAACCACATGGATGATATGAGTCACGACGCGATCAATCGATTTTTGCGCGATGAGAAGATGACGCCGCATTTGGTGTGGGACAACGTACGAGACATGATCGCGGCGGCGCCAACCGGTTGCGAGGTGTTCGACGACACGATTATCGACAAGGATTTTTCGTGCAAGATCGAGTTGGTGAGGCGGCAGTACAGCGGCAATGTGCACGGGATTGTCAAAGGCATCGGTGTGGTGACGTGTGTGTATGTGAATCCGGATACCGGAGAGCACTGGGTCATCGATTACCGGATTTACGACCCGCAAGGCGATGGCCTGTCCAAGCTGGATCATGTGCGCGATATGCTGACCGATGTGGTGCATCACAAGGGGCGGACTTGCCGCACCGTGCTCATGGATACGTGGTACGCGACGAAGGCTGATGCTGTTCATCGAATCGCCTGGCAAGATCTATTACTGCCCATTGAAGAGCAATCGCCTGGTCGACGACTCTGGC
>CBINHE010000138.1:0-8852 GCA_966250375.1 uncultured Oxalobacteraceae bacterium | reverse complement strand
TGGTTGCGGGGACAGGATTTGAACCTGTGACCTTCGGGTTATGAGCCCGACGAGCTGCCAGACTGCTCCACCCCGCGTCTGAGGAGGCGAATTGTACAGGCCATCGGGTATTCGAGCAATCATAACTAGAAGATTATTTTCGCGAGCTTCCAAAGCATTGCCTCCATAAATGAAGCCCCATGATTGGCTTTCAAGATGGTCTTTGCATTAGCGTGCACGATGGTGGATTGATATGAGTGGAACGTATCACCAAGCCGCAGCGAGACGCCGATGATCGGGCGCTGAGAATTGCCGTTACTCAAACGGCGAAAAATACACAGCCCCGAGCTTTACCGGTAACCATAGGAGCAAAAAAAAAGCGCTCATTTGAGCGCTTTTTTAATTACTGAATTTTCGCTTTGCCACGCAGTGTCTGCTGGTAAGCCTGCAATTTCTTTTGCTGCAGCGATTCTGCGATTTGCGGCTTCACCTCTTCTAGCGTTGGTACCTTGGCAGCACGCACATCCTCCAGCTTGATCACGTGATAGCCGAATTGAGTTTTGACCGGTGCCTCGGTAACCTGACCTTTTTGCAAGGCTACCATTGCGTCGGAGAACGGTTTTACGAATGACGCAGGAGATGCCCAGTCGAGATCGCCGCCATTGGCTGCGGAACCCGGATCTTTCGATTGCTTGGCGAGGTCTTCAAATTTGGCGCCGCCTTTGAGTTTAGTGATGATGGCTTTCGCGTCATCTTCCTTTTCAACCAGGATGTGGCGTGCGTGATATTCTTTGTCGCCAGCTTGTGCCTTGAACTTGTCGTATTCCGCTTTGACTTCTGCATCGCTGACCGGATGCTTCTTGAGGTAGTCAGTGACCAAGGCGCGAATCACGATCGATTGACGTGCGATTTCGATCTGATTTTTGACAACCGGGTTAGTACCCAGCCCCAGTTTATCCGCTTCCTGGATCAGGATTTCACGGTTGATCAATTCTTCCTTGACCATCGCACGCAACTGCGGGGTATCTTGTTGGCCTTGAGCTGCCATTTGCTTGATCATTACATCGGCACGCGAAGATGGTACTGCTTTTCCGTTTACGACAGCGATGTTTTGTGCAAAAACAGGCAATGCAGCGGCTGCAAGAAGTACCACCAGCAAGCGAGCAGGTTTTAAAGTCATTATCTATTCCTATAAATTGGGAAAATAAATTAAAAAAGCTGATTTGGATCAGTTGACGTCAATGTCCCGCTTGGGACGCTAGGAGTCAGTCAGGTTGAATTAACTGGAACAAATCCAGTCTTTTCCCGCTAATTCAACGTAGCTGACTACTGAACACTTCAGACGGCGCTGTGGCCGTAATGGCTAGAGCGTGTATGGCAGTGTGCATCATGTCATGGAGGCAATCATACACCAGACGATGCCGAGTTAAGCGACTTTGCCCCTCGAAACGGGCTGAAACAAGATGCAGCCGGTAATGACCTCCACCCGAAGCTGCACCGGCGTGGCCTGCATGCATTGCAGATTCGTCAGCCAGTTGACACTCAACCGGTGCAAAAGTTTCAATCAGGCGGTTCCGGATCATGTCTTCACGCGCCGTCATTTTGGCTCCTCAATATACTTGGATAAGAAAAAGGTCTGACCGACAATAAAGGCAAAGGTCAATCCGAGGACGCCGAACAATTTGAAGCTAGCCCATGTTGATGTCGAAAAATTGAATGCGACATAAAGATTAACGATGCCTAACGCAGAAAAGAAAATTATCCAAGCCAGACTGAGACGTTGCCAAATTGGCTCGGGCACGGTGATTTGCGCTTCCATCGAGACACGAATCAGATTTTTTTTGAAGAAAATTTGACTGATTAAAAATGCGGCCGCGATACACCAATACAGGATGGTCGGCTTCCATTTGATGAAGGCTTCATTCTGGAAATAAACCGTGGCGCCGCCGAACATGGTGATGATTGCAAATGACATCCAGAGCATGCCATCCACCTTTTTTCGGCGTGCCACCAAATAAGCGATCTGCCCCAAAGTGGCAAGGAAGGCAATGACTGTAGCCAGCAATATGGGGGCAAGACTTGCGCTGACGGTGCCGCCGGAAACAAAGCTTGATAGATATTGCGACGCCAGCGAGTTTGCGGCCTCAGCGTGGCTTTCGCCCCATTTGAAAACGGAAAAAAAGAGAATGACCGGAAACAGGTCGAACAAAAACTTCATAGTGAATTTTTATCTTTCAGGTGAGGCGGTGGTTTAAGCTTTCGGTTCAAAGCACAGCGATGCAGAGTTGATGCAATAACGCAGGCCGGTGGGGGGTGGACCATCGGGAAATACATGGCCCAAATGCGCGTCGCATACATTGCAGGTAATTTCGGTGCGGATCATGCCATAAGAACGGTCGATATGCTCCACTACATTGTCGGGATTCAAGGGCTTGAAATAACTCGGCCAGCCGCAGCCGGAATCGAACTTGGCATCCGACTCGAACAGCGGCGTATTGCAGCATACGCACGTATAAATTCCATGCTCGTGATGATCCCAATAACGACCGGTGAATGCACCCTCGGTCGCTGCGTGGCGTGTCACTTCATAGTCGAACGGCGCCAACTTTGCACGCCATTCTTCGTCGGTCTTGATCACTTTTTTTGTCATGATGAGCAGCTTACTTCCAATTCACTTGCCCAGTCCGGCGGCAACTCTGCATATTTCGCATTTTTCGGTTGCTCTTCGAATGGCTTTTCCAGTGCGGCGAGCAGTTTGGCGATTTCGGAAAAGTCCTTATTTTGCGCCTTTTCGATGGCGACTTGAGCAAGATAATTACGCAGCACGTATTTGGGGTTGACCGCGTGCATTGCAAGTCGGCGCGGAATATCGTGGCTATTTTCCTGCTTTAACCGTGCACGATATCGCTCAGCCCATATATCAAATGCCGGACGATCGATAAACAAGTCGCGCAAAGGTTCGTCAGCCGCTGAATTTTCCAGCTGCAAATCACCCAAACGCCGGAAAAACAAGGTGAAATCGACATGACTGGCCTGCATGATGCCAAACATCGCTTCGAATAACTTATCGTCATCGGGTTGCGCGGTTTGCAGACCAAGTTTTGCATGTAATAACACATCCAGCTTGGCGGAAAATTCCGGCTTATAGACTTCCAGTGCGGCATGCGTTTCCTCGATCGAGCCGATCAGCGGCAACATCGCCTGACCGAGCGCATAGCAATTCCATTCCCCGATTTGAGGCTGCATGCTGTAGGCATAGCGACCCTGCTGGTCGGTGTGGTTGCAAATATGCTGCGCATCGAATGCTTCCATGAAGCCAAATGGGCCGTAGTCGATCGTCAGTCCAAGGATCGACATGTTATCGGTATTCATTACGCCGTGCATGAAACCGACGGCCTGCCACTGCGCGATCATGTGCGCGGTGCGGCGGGTCGCTTCGGACAGCAGTGCGCTATAGGGATTTGGCGTATCCCGCAATTCGGGATAGAAGCGTTCGATTATGTAATCGGCTAGCGTTTTCAATTCGTCTTTTTTGTCGCTGTAGAAGCAATGTTCAAACGATCCAAAGCGCACGAAGGTTGGCGCCATACGGGTGACGACCGCAGCAGTTTCGGGCGTTTCGCGCATGACGCGCGCGTCAGACCCGATTATGCATAACGCGCGCGAGGTCGGGATGCCAAGCGCCGCCATCGCTTCCGAACACAGGAATTCGCGGATTGATGAGCGCAGCACCGCGCGGCCATCGCCCATGCGCGAGTAGGGCGTCAAACCGGCGCCTTTCAGTTGCAACTCCAACGTCGAAGGCGGTGACGTTCCCGCTGCCGGCACTTCCCCCAATAGGATCGCGCGGCCATCGCCGAGTTGCCCAGCCCACACACCGAACTGGTGTCCTGAATAAACGGCCGATAACGGCAGCGCACCTGCTGGCACTTGGTTTCCAATGAAAATCTGTGCGAATTCATTGCTGGCAATTTCGGATGGATCGAGGTCTATCAGCGCTGCTGCCGATGCACTGGCACACACAAGATAGGGCTCCGGCAACGGCGTCGGCATGAGTCGCGTATAAAACGCGGGTGGCAGGGCGGAAAATGAATGGCTGAATTGCAATTGGTTAATGCGACGTCCGCCGATGGATGTTGCAGGAAAAATCATGTATGTTCCTTGAGCGTGCCGGCTCCCGGACGAATGCCGGAGAGCTGCGACTTGGGTGAGGTGTCCCGCAATGCTTTTGCGCTTCGCTCAGAGCCACTCGCTATTTTGACAGAGAAGTGGAAGCATCATATGAATGCACCTGAAAAGGCCCGTGGATTATTAGAAGCTATTTCAAGGACGAGGACGGCTGGCTCCCAGCTGGGGATATAGCAACGATCAGTCCAGGTTCGGATGCGTGATCGTGTTCGAGAGCATGCTGGACGATTTTCGTGACAATGCCGCCTTCGCAAGGAATGGTTGTAAACATGAGGATTACGATTTTACAGTTCTATAGTTCATGCACTATTTTAAAGCTGGGCGGATTCGTCCGATCGCCTTCTCTATCATGCTCTCATTTTATTTGCGCTGCGAAAATGCAATAAATCTCGCTTGTTGAATAGCGATTGGTCGCTTCGTAATCTTCCCGTTCAAGAATTATCCTTTTTACTGCGTAATACTACCGGCCTCTTCTGCGTAGTTCTTCGCTTGTGGCCGCTGTTCCCATCTCCAATACTCTATGGTATGCAGCAATAAAGTAAAAGCGCTGCTTGAAGCGCCTCAACAACTTGCAATCAACACAATACTTACCCCATTAGGAGGACGACATGAATCGACTTAGAAGTCAATTTGGCTGGTTCGCACTTGCCATTTTTGGTGCATTTGCATTTGGCACCATTGCATTGCATCGCGGCGAATCAATCAGTGCAATCTGGATTGTGATTGCTGCGGTATGCGTCTATTTGATTGCCTATCGCTTTTACAGCTTGTTCATTGCAACCCAGGTGCTGGAATTGGACGAGAAGCGCATGACCCCGGCAATGAAGTACAACGATGGCCTTGACTATGTGCCTACCAACAAGTACGTGCTGTTCGGTCACCATTTCGCTGCGATTGCCGGGGCTGGTCCTTTGGTTGGTCCCGTATTGGCGGCGCAGATGGGTTACTTGCCTGGTATGTTGTGGATACTCGCCGGCGTCGTGTTCGCGGGGGCGGTACAGGACTTCATGGTGCTGTTCATTTCAACTCGTCGCGATGGCCGTTCGTTGGGTGATTTGATTAAGTCAGAGTTGGGGCAGGTACCGGGCGTAATTGCGTTATTCGGTATATTCATGATCATGGTGATCATCCTTGCCGTGTTGGCTCTGATTGTCGTCAAGGCTCTGGCCGAATCGCCATGGGGCACATTCACCGTTGCTGTGACGATTCCAATTGCGCTATTCATGGGCATCTATACGCGTTATATCCGCCCAGGCCGTATCGGCGAAGTGTCGTTGATCGGCTTTGTCCTTCTGATGATGGGGATTGTCGGCGGTCAATATATACAGGAAATTCCCGCGCTTGCCGCAATGTTCACATTTACCAGCAAACAGTTGACCTGGATTTTAATTGGATACGGCTTTATCGCCTCTGTTTTACCGATCTGGTTGCTACTCGCGCCGCGCGATTATTTATCAACCTTCCTGAAAATCGGCACCATCGTCGGATTGGCTCTTGGTATCGTGTTTGTCGCACCTTATTTGAAAATGCCGGCCATGACCAAGTTCATCGATGGCTCCGGTCCGGTCTGGGCCGGGAGTTTATTTCCATTTTTGTTCATTACCATTGCATGTGGTGCCGTGTCCGGTTTTCATGCCCTCATTTCATCAGGTACCACGCCGAAGTTGCTGGAAAATGAGAAACATGCCCGATTCATTGGCTATGGTGCGATGTTGATGGAATCTTTTGTTGCCATCATGGCATTGGTTGCCGCATCCTGCATCGAACCCGGCGTGTATTTCGCAATGAACAGTCCAGCCGCATTGATCGGCCAGACCGCCGACTCTGCCGCTCAAGCCATCACGCAATGGGGGTTTTATGTCACTCCAGAAATGCTCACACAGACTGCACGCGATGTCGGTGAACATACCATCATCTCGCGCGCAGGCGGCGCACCTACACTTGCGGTAGGAATGGCACAAATTTTATCGAATGTGGCCGGCGGCAAGGTAATGATGGCATTCTGGTATCACTTCGCCATTTTGTTTGAAGCGTTATTTATCCTGACTGCGGTCGATGCTGGCACGCGCGCTGGTCGGTTCATGCTGCAAGACTTGCTTGGTACTTTCGTGCCGTCGTTAAAGCGTACCGATTCGTTGGTAGCAAGCCTTACGGCAACTGGATTGTGTGTGGCGGGCTGGGGATACTTTCTTTATCAAGGTGTGGTTGATCCGCTTGGTGGAATCAATACCTTGTGGCCATTGTTCGGCATATCCAATCAGATGCTGGCAGGGATCGCGTTAATTTTGGCCACCTGCGTTTTGTTCAAAATGAAAAAAGATCGTTTTGCATGGGTAACCGTGGTACCGACAGTCTGGATTCTGATTTGTACATTGACCGCCGGCTGGCAAAAAATGTTCGATGCCAATCCGCGAGTAGGTTTTTTAGCTCATGCGGACAAATACCAGCTTGCTTTTGCGAAAGGCGAATTGCTTGCGCCTGCCAAATCATTGGAGCAAATGCAGCGAATCATCTTTAACGATTATGTCGATGCAGCCTTGGCAGGCTTTTTTATGCTGGTACTGGTGAGTGTGCTGGTGTTCGGGATAAAAAGTATTTTCGCGGCGCGCGCTGCGCATCGGCCAAGTACAACGGAAACGCCGTTTGAATCGATGCCGGGCAGTGCGCTGCCGGGTTGAGGTTTTTGATGTTCGATGAGATCTCGAAGGCGGGACGTTATCTCGGGCAAACCATGCGTCTCATGGTGGGATTGCCCGAATACAGCAATTATGTAACGCATATGGAATGTACCCATCCGGAAAAACCCGTCATGAGTTACGAAGAGTTCTTCCGAGAACGGCAGCAGGCGCGGTATGGCGGCAATGGGAAAGTCGGGCGGTGTTGTTGAGTTGCGAAACCAAATTGCAACAGGCCCGGTTTTGCCATACCTTGGGTTATTCGGATGGCATCAATAAGAAAAACACAAAAAACTCTAAAAAAACAGGAGTTGAATGCTTTCGAGGTAAAGCAAGCGTTTCGGATCGTATGCGATCCGCTTATGTGCTTATGTAATGATGTCGCCTTGCAAGGCGACACTTCTTTTGATCCCTTTTGATCCGCTTGCAAGTCCATACACATCCTGTAAGGGAGGATATAAACACGATCTAGTGTTAGCCTCCATGCGGCTCCCCAAGTATCGGTGAATGGGCAACTACCGCCCCCAATGCAATATCAAGGAAATAACGATGAGATTTTCGTACTTGTTACATGCAACGCTGCTTTGCGCATTTGCTCTGCCGATGCATGTCGCCTATGCCGGAAACGGTCCGGAAACGACAATTAAGATAGGTTTATCCGGGGCATTCACGGGCGGCTCCAGTCCGATGGGCGAAAGCATGCGCAACGGCATCCGCTTGGCGGTGGAAGAAATCAATAATATCGGCGGTATCAACGGCAAAAAGATTGAGTTGATCGAACGCGACGATGAAGCAAAGAATGATGTCGGTGCAAAAATCGCACAGGAATTCACGCAAGAAAAAGTGGCCGCTGCAATCGGCATCGTCAATACCGGTGTCGGCCTTGCGTCGATCGACGCTTATCAAAAGGCCAAAATCCCGTTAATGGTTGCGGTTTCCAGCGGTACCGCATTGACGAAAAAATTCGCGCCGCCGTCCGCCCCTGAAAACTACATTTTTCGCATTGCGCCGACTTTGGATCTGGAAGCGAAGGTGCTGGTTGCCGATCTCAAGCGTAGCGGCTTGAATTCGGTTGCGGTATTGGTCGACTCAACTGCCTACGGTGATGCAGGATTGAAAGCGTTAAAGGAGCAAATCTTGCAGGTCGGCCTCAGTTTGACAACGATAGAGCGCTTTAATATCGGTGATCAGGACATGCGAGTGCAGTTGCAGCGTGCCAAGGCAAGCAATGCGCAAGCGCTCGTGGTGTGGGGGATCGGGCCTGAGTTGGCAGTCATTGCAAAAAACCGCGAAACCTTGGGATGGAAAGTACCGTTGCTGGGTAGCTGGACTTTTTCCATGCGCAATTTCATCGACTTGTCCGGCAAGGCGGGCGAGGGTGCATTGATGCCGCAAACATTTATCCAGGATTTTGGATCGATCAGCAAGAACGGTTTTCTGCTGGCATACAAGAGAGCATTCAAAACCGACCAGATACCATCGCCGATGAGTGCGGCACAGGGTTATGACGGGATGTACCTGCTCTACCTCGCAATCCGCCAAGCCAACTCAACTGATGGCACCCTAATCAAAGAATCGCTCGAAAATTTGAAAAGTCGTTATCAAGGCGCCATTACCAGTTACAGCAAGCCGTTCTCTAAAGAAGACCACGATGCGATCACGCAAAACATGCTGTTGATAGGGAAGGTCACCTCTGGTCGAGTGGATTATGCCTATGCGGAGGATCAACGGCGCGGCGCTTTGCTGCGTCTCAAGGCCCAGTCCAAGCCGTAACAAATCGCTTTTCCAATGGAAGAGAAGAACGGCCTTTGCCGTTTTTTTTGTGAAAAAATAGTGCGAACGTTCGTTTTTGATGGGGTGGCATCCTGCCAAGCGCGGGCGGGACGCAGCATCTGTCGCGCATGGTTGGCTGGGAAATTGAATTTAACATCATCGTCTCATCTCAGAGGCATTAGGGAAACGCGGATTTATTCCCGTGATGTGGCCAACCGATGCTAAGGCACAAACGTT
>CBINHE010000137.1:0-9117 GCA_966250375.1 uncultured Oxalobacteraceae bacterium | reverse complement strand
AATTTTATCGAAGGAGGACGTGCATATCTACGAGAAAGTCCGACAGACTCCTAGCGCTCCGTCAAGCATCCGTAGTTCCTTATCCCCAACTTTCAGAAAGTTTCGTATCTGGCCGGGACGGTCGAAGTTCAGTTGATACACGGTGGCATTAGGGTCTGCCGTCGAACCGCGCCGTATAGTCCACCGTCCGGTGGTCGTGAAGCTCAGATCACCGTTCCCGCTTTCAAGATAGGTTTCGCGTAGCACATAGGTAGCCGGCTCACGAAACGCTCCTTGCACATAGAGGGAGAGCTCGGTGCGGATGCCAGGACAGTCCGCGCACAGCAGCACACCGGTGTATCGGCCCATCAGGACCGGAAGGTCTTGATGCGTTGCATGTGGTACCTCTGCCGCAGCGGTCTGTTCGTGCCGAAGGTGGGTGCAGGCAGACGCAAGGACCAGTACGACGGTCAGCGGGACTACTGCGCGACAACGCAATTTTCTCCAGACCATAGGTTCGTCCAGGATTTTCTACTGTGGACCGGCGATCCAAGAAAAGTCGCCCATTGCATGTAGAGCGGTATATAAGGTTTGATGCAATTAAGATCACCCCAAGAGGAAACTCTCTAACATTGGACTGCCAAAGCGCACTTGAAGTGCCAATCTCAAAGCAGGATGATTTCCCCCGGGACCCGCAAAAGAGGGATTTAGCACCAGCTTACAAGACAGACATTTATCAAGACTTTTCCAGAAAAGCCTGTATCTGTGCCCCTGCCGGGCATATAACGCTTCAATCTACTATCTGTCGCTAATCACATGAAGCAAAGGAGACTCGGTTAATCTTTCAGTGCTGCAGCGACCTGCTCCATGTCGCGTGCGACGCTAAGGGCATACTCGCTACGCGCCAGTCGGATCAGTGATTGCAGGGCATCTCGATACACCTGTCGGTGGCGTTCTGTCGGCACTTCACCGGTCGCCGCGATTAATGCGCAATGCACGCTCACATGCATCTCGATTACTTTATCGGAATTGCATATTTTCTGGGATAAATTATCGTTCTGGGTGCCCATGACTGCCTCCAAAATGGAACCTGCAAACCTGTCGGAGGCCGATATGGCACTCACACAGATTCAGTTGAAGTTACTTATAGGTGGCAACTGATCCAGCGTTGGTTCCGTAAAGTAACTGCCTCACCGGATGATTCCTATCGCGATCAGCCTCAGCCAAGTCCCAGGGAATCTGGTTCGAATCCGGCAGCGACTTGCGCTCCTTGGCGCGATCTTCCCTCCAGCGCCTCACCTGCTCTTTTGTTGATCTGTCATGAGCGCTACCCTGAAGCCAGTATTCATGCGGGTCGCAAAGGCTTTTGTCGTTACTTGAGAAGCAACTCGGCGCCCGGTTTACTATTTCAGAGCATAACGTGCAAAAAAATTGCGCCGATCGAAGACGTTGATTGGCACCCATAGGAGAGCGGTTCGACGCAGCGTTCTGGAACCGAGTGCAACGCAAACCACCTACGCATCAGGTGCTGCATGAATGCGCGGACATGCATTATTGGGGAGAACCGTTAAACCTTGAGCATGTCGCCGCTATTGAAAAATTGCAGCTAATGCTTGGCGTAACAAGAGGTCTTTTCGTGATGTAACGGTATTTGCCGCAAGAGCCAAATTTTTGATGTGGCCTCACCCCATCTAAACAATACCCGCGATCCATGGTCAGCATACTTCAGTCATTCGCCCACTTTATGGCGGTATTCGTACGGATCACTATCGCTTTTCTTGGCATAGCCGAGCTTGCAACGAATCACGCATCAGCCTCCCCTTCCCCGCTTGCATGGCAAGGCAGTACTCAGATTGCCACCGGTCATGGGGAGCGCGGGCCTTGGCAGCAAAACGCCTCGCGCTATGACTATGTGGACGATCCCACGGTCGCGCTTGATGAGCGCGGTGACATCGCTGTTGCCTGGGTCGAGCAAAGTCGCAAGGATGTGTTTTTTCAACGCATTGCGCGCGGTAGAAAACAGCTTGGCCTGCCGGTCAACGTATCACGCAGTCCCGCGACTTTTTCCTGGCTGCCGCGCATCGTGCTTACGCCGAATGCACCCCAGCATGTCTTTATCCTTTGGCAGGAAATCATTTTTTCCGGCGGCTCGCATGGCGGCGATATCCTCTTCGCACGCTCCCGGGACGGCGGCAAGACGTTCTCCGCACCCATCAACCTGTCGAACTCGATTGGTGGCGACGGTAAAGGGCGCATTAATAAGGATATCTGGCATAACGGCAGCTACGATCTTGCCGCTAGTGCCGACGGCAAGCTTTACGCGGTGTGGACGGAATACGATGGACCGCTCTGGTTCAGTCGATCGGTTGATAACGGCGTAAGCTTTTCAAAGCCGCAACAGCTTGCTGGAGGTGGCAATGCCAAGCCGGCACGCGGACCATCGCTGGCAATCGGTCCCAACCGCACCGTGTATCTGGCCTGGACCACTGGAGAAGACGACGGCGCAGATATCCGGATAGCAAAATCGACCAATGAGGGCACCACTTTCGATCTCCCTCAACTTATCGCGCCAAGCAAGGCTTATTCGGATGCACCAAAACTTGCCGTAGACCACAGCGGTGTGCTGCATCTTGTCTATGCGGAAAGCGCCGGAGGGCCGTTTGAACGCCCCCAGATTCGCTATACGCGTTCAATTGATGGCGCACGCAGCTTTGAAGCAACGCGCGAGATTTCAACACCACCACCGCAGTCTGCTGCAAGCGCAGGTTTCCCAGACTTGGGTATCGATGCGAAAGGCAGGATTTACGTGTTGTGGGAATTGTTTTTAAATCTCAGGCAGCATCCGCATGGTTTGGGAATATCCATCTCGCCTGATGGCGGGCGCAGCTTCTCCACGCCGACGCTTGTCCCAGACAGCGCTGGTCCTGGTGGTGGCTCAAATGGAAGCCATCAGGGATTGTTGATGAAAAAACTCTCGGTGAATAGTACGGGTGCAGTAGCGGTCGTAAATAGCAGCCTTAAACAAGACACATACAGCCGGGTATGGTTGATGCGTGCCCAAAACAAATAGTCTGGGTCGAGCAAAAGCCTTAGTTACTCTTGAGGCAAGAGGATATCGTTCCGCAGGCGGACAGCATGCTGTCCGAATTCCCTGCTGCACCCCTTGTCAGACGAAAAAATCCATCGATTTCTTTCCCGCCGATTCAACTTGACTGACTACTAGCGTGCTTGCCCCTATCCTGCGCGGGGACCTTCCTCGCAAGCTAACTCTTTGGCAGCCACCAACATGAAAGTTTGCGATTCTCCATCATAATCCCAGCGCTCAATAGTGCAGCGTCTCGGTGGCGCAAGCTTGCTGTTGTAGCGGATCAGGTTAATGGAGTTGCTTGCATCGTGGCGAATCCGCGAAGATAGCGCTGTACCAGCCTGCACCACCCAGACGCGACGGGGAAAATCGGCAAGTCGTTCATGTAGTCCGCAGATGAAAGGTCGATGTATGTGCCCGCCCAGAATCAGATCGGCTCCTGCGCTTGCCCAGCAGCGCATGGCTTCGTCACCACCGTGCAATAGGTTCTTCTCGTCTTCTACATGCGTCACATACACTGGCTGGTGGGTCACAACAATCCGCAACTGCGCTTCGCTTGCCTGTTGAAGTCTTCTGGCGACACGTTTGATTTGTGTTGCTGAAACCTCGCCGTCGATATGGCGGTAGCGGCGTGTGGTATTGACGCCTATGACAAGCAGTCGGGCAGTTTCAAATACCGGTTCAAGGTTCGCGCCGAACGCGCAGCGATAGCGGGCATACGGCGTGAATAACCGTGCCGCCAAATGAAACAGCGGAAGATCGTGGTTACCCGGGATGACCAAACGTGCAGGCGCATCAAGCCGATCGAGGAACTTCCGCGCTGCATCAAACTCACTACGCAGCGCACGCTGGGTGATATCTCCTGACAGAATAATCAACTCGGGCGAATGTGCCTGCGCCAATCGCACTAGCGCCTCGGTCACAAATGGTCGCTCGGTGCCGAAATGTGGATCGGAGATATGCAGCACAACCGTCATGGTGCACCGCTGTCTAGTGGGACTTCCACGTATGGATCTGGATCGGACTTCAGCAAATATAACGGCTCCGGCGAAACCCGGAATTCCAGTGGGGTGTTCAGCCAAGTGACCTCGCCGTCGGTCGCCACCTTGACGCGGTGCGTGCGATACAGCGACGAGGGTTTCACGATCAACCGTTGAAAGCCGAAGCTGACGACGTTTTCCGCTTCACCCAGTTTTCCAAGTGCGCCGCGCACCGCTAGCCATAGCATGGCAAGTGTGCCTACCGGCCGCAGGAAAATGGCGGCTAGCTGCCCTTCCCCCAGCGCCTCGGCCAGCGGAATACCCATCTGTTCCATCTGCAATCGATTGTTGCAGACGAACAGCGTGGGTGTGCGTATGTTTCGAGTCTGTCCTTTCCGCTCCAGGATGATTCGCAATTGCCGATGCTGCCGCAATAACGTTACCAGACCGGACCAGAGGGCGACAATACGGCTACGGCCGTATTGTTGTTTGTAGGCCTCGCGATCTTCCAATAATTGCGGATACAAACCGAGGCTTGCATTTACCAGGAACACGCGGTCGTTCACTAGACCCACCTGCACCGGATACACGCGCGCCTTCAGTAGTGCTCTAGTTGCTTCCACGATGTCTTCAGCAATACCGTGGGTGCGGCCAAAGTAATTGAATGTACCTTGTGGAAGCACGCCAAACGGAATGCCGCTGCCGAGGGTCGCATTGGCTACGGCGTTGATGGTGCCGTCGCCGCCAGTTGCCACAATTACGCCGCAACAGGCCTTGGCCTCCTCGACCGTCCGACGGGCGATCTCGTCAATCCGTGTTGGGTCTTCCACTAAGACCAGTCGGTAGATGCGTCCCGCCTGCTTGAGAACTTGCTCGATTTTCTCCTGCGTGGCAGCCGTATCGTTACGGCCAGAACCGACGTTCATCAAAATTAGTAAAGGGCGGACGGGTAAGTCAGGACCAGATGGCATCAATACCTCTTAGGTGCAAACTCGGTTGGTAAGGTTGACATGTTCACCCCTCGTCTAAGCAGGTCGTCAAAAATATTTTGACATAAAAATTGACTCATGATCTTTGGCAGGAAGTGAGGAGGAAGCGTCCGGAATTTTTCAATAAGGCGAGCGGTCTATATGAGTGTTAATGCTAAATAATTTTTGCTGAGGAAAAATATCATGACCTATGTAGCTTCATGCGCCGTTCTGACCGGCGTGTATTCTGAAAGGACTTCTAAATGAGCAACAATCCCGTTGGCTGGTTCGAAATCTACGTTCAAGACATGAATCGCGCGAAGGCGTTCTATGAAAGCGTGTTTAGCGTTCAACTTGCAAAGCTCGACAGCCCAGAGGTGGAAATGTGGGCTTTTCCGATGCAAGCTGATCGCTATGGCGCACCAGGCGCCCTGGTTCGGATGCCTGGCTTTGCTTCAGGCGGCAATAGTGTGTTGGTCTATTTCACTTGTACAGATTGCGCAGTAGAAGCAGCGAAGGTGGTGAGTTCTGGCGGAAAGGTGGAAAAGGAAAAATTTTCCATTGGTCAGTACGGCTACATCTCACTGACGATTGATACTGAAGGCAACATGATTGGCCTGCATTCAATGCAGTAGCCCAAAGAGCGTTTTTATTTTCCTCATACATTTTGTGTAGCATAGTTTGGACTCATATATATCTAAGTAGTCATGCAAAAGAAACGGTGAATTTGTAGGAGCGGGGCCTCCCTTGCAGGGCGCATTTGCGCCGGGCGACGATCCGCTTGCAAGCGCAAACCGTTCCGCAGGCATGCGGCAGGCCGCACGAATTCCCTACTCCACCCCGCGATAGCTTGCATCTGCTGACACCTATCGCGGGCAAGGCCCGCTCCTGCAAAAAATGCAGCGTAGAAATTACAACTCTCCATGGAGCAAGCTTTACAGCCACGCCGCCGCCATCTGCTCCAGCTTTTTCTGGCGCTGGGAGCAGGCACCGTACTTGGCCCTGTGTCCGGAACGACGCCTCAACACGCGTTGATCACACGCCATATCCCGTCCACCGGCGAAGCCTTGCCCGTGATCGGACTGGGAAGCTGGATCACCTTCAATGTAGGCAACGACCGTGTCGCCCGCGCCGCTTGCACGGAGGTCATGCGCAACTTTTTCGATGCCGGTGGCCGGATGATTGATTCTTCGCCGATGTACGGTTCCGCGCAGGAAGTCATTGGCGAGGATTTGAAGAAGCTGGGCAATCCGCCGCGTCTGTTCTCCGCAGACAAAGTCTGGATCGCTTCCGGTGCACGTGGCCCAAGCCAGATCGAGACATCGCGTCAACATTGGGGCGTGACGCGTTTCGATTTATTACAAGTACACAATCTGCTCTCCTGGCAAGAGCATCTTCAGACGCTTTTTTCCATGAAGTCAACCGGCCAGCTGCGCTATGTCGGGATCACCACCTCGGAAGGCCGCCGCCATCAGGAAGTGGAGCAGATCATGCGTAACCAGCCGATTGATTTCGTTCAGATCACCTATAACATTCTCGACCGCGAAGCCGAAGCACGCCTTCTGCCGTTGGCGCGCGAGCGCGGCATCGCAGTCATCGCGAACCGACCATTTCGCCAAGGGGAATTGATCAAGGCAGTGGAACGCCATCCGCTGCCGCCGCTGGCAGCTGAAATCGATTGTGCAAACTGGGCCCAGTTCCTGCTCAAGTTCATCGTTTCCCATCCGACCGTCACTTGCGCCATTCCGGCGACCTCCAGCGTGGCCCATGTCCGCGAGAACATGGGGGCTACGCTTGGCCGTTTGCCGGATGAGGCAATGCGCCGCCGCATGATTACCCATGTCGAGAAGCTCTGATGTCTGAGTGGTGGACCTATACGCTATCGGATTTCCTGCTGTTTTCGGCACGAACCTACTATCGGCTGTTCGAGATTTATAACAGTGAAATATGGCCGACCCAAGTCCTGGCGATCGCACTCGGTATCGCGATGCTGGTGTGTCTGTTCCGCACCGAAGCCTGGCAGGGATGCGTTGTCACGACGATTCTCGCGATGTGCTGGTTTTGGGTGGCGTGGGCATTTCACATTGAGCGCTATGCCACCATCAACTGGGCTGCAAATTACTTTGCGGCCGGCTTCATGATCGAGGCTGCGCTCCTGATATGGATCGGGACGATTCGCGGTCAACTGCACTTCAAACCGACTGGTAATGCGAGCCATCTCGTCGGCCTTGGCGTGTTCCTCTTCGCGCTGGTCGTTCAACCGCTGATCGGTCCGATCACGGGACGACCGTGGCTGCAAGCCGAAATCTTCGGTATTGCGCCTGATCCTACTGTCATCGCAACGCTCGGTATCCTGCTGCTCGCATCGAATCGGATTGACTGGGTGCTTCTGCCCATTCCAATCATCTGGTGCGGAATCAGTGGTGCCACGCTTTGGGCAATGGAGGCACCAGATGCGTTGATAATGCCGCTTGCTGCGCTGCTAACGTTGCCCCTAGCTATATGGAAAGCGCGGTTACCATCTGCTTAGCTTAATCAACTCCAGGCGGACTTGAACTGGCAAAGTCGATTTTCTGATCTGGGACAACAGACAAATTGCTTTTCTATGCGTGCGCTTTCGTAGAATAACCATCAAGCTGACGCTGATTGCCGTCGCTGGCATCAACGCGCTCCTGTTTCATGTGGGAATCTACCGCTCCGTTGCGAAATGGAACGAGAACGTTCCCGCGCCTGCGCTGGCAAGGGATCATGCGGTAGCGTCTCTTGTAATCTGGATCGCAGTGATTTGTTGCGGCCGCCTCCTGGCCTATACCTGAGCGTACCGCTTTCAAGAAACGCCAGTTAGTTCTTCAAATGCCTTGCGGGCATCGGCTGGTGCGTCCTGCAAAGCCTGGAAAAGCTCAGGGTTGGCATCTGCGTCCAGCAGCACCGCACGCTGCTGCGGCGGAACGAGAGACAGCAGCTTGCCTAATGCTTTGATGGCGTCGGCATGGCCGTTCTGCAAAGCGACGATAAATCCGGGAACTCCATTGGCATTTTTGGCGGCGACCAGTTCGGCGCGCATCTCCGGTGGCACCAGCTCTAACAGTTCACCAAACGCTGTGATGGCGTCGGCACGTCCGTTCTGCAAGGCCCTGTAAAGCCCGGAAGTCCCACCGGCAATTTTTGCGGCCAGCAGCTCGGCGCGCACCTCCGAAGGCACCAGCTCTAACAGTTCGCCAAACGCCTTGATTGCCTCGGCACATCTCTCCTGCAAGGCCCTGTAAAACGCGGGAACTCCATCGGCATTTTTTGCAGCGACCAGATCGGCACGCATCTCCGGCGGCACCAGCTTCAACAGTTCGCCAAACGCCTTGATGGCCTCGGCATTTCCCTCCTCCTGCACAGCCCTGTAAAGCCCGGGCAGCCCGCCGGCATTTTTTGCGGCGACCAGCTCGGCGCGCATCTCCGAAGGCACCAGCTTTAACAGTTCGCCAAACGCCTTGATGGCATCAGCATGTCCCTCCTGCAAAGCCCTGTAAAGTCCGGGAATTCCATCGGCATTTTTTGCGGCCAGCAGCTCGGCGCGCATCTCCGGCGGCACCAGCTCTAACAGTTCGCCAAATGCCCTGATGGCATCGGCATGTCCCTCCTGCAAAGCCATGAAAAGCCCGGGAAGCCCATCGGCATTTTTTGCGGCCAGCAGCTCGGCGCGCATCTCCGGTGGCACCAGCTCTAACAGTTCGCCAAACGCCTTGATGGCATCGGCGCGTCCCTCCTGCAAAGCCCGGTCAAGTCCGGGAATTCCATCGGCAGTTTTTGCGGCCAGCAGCTCGGCGCGCATCTCTGGCTGCACCAGTTCTTCTAACCATTCACCAAACGCCTTGATGGCATCGGCACGTCCGTTCTTCAAAGCCATGAAAAGCCCGGACGTTCCAGCGCCATTTTTTGCGGCCAGCAGTTGGAGCCGTTCTTCCTCAGGCCGTCTTGCTATCTCATTCTTCAAGCGCCTCAGATCTCCCGCAAAACCAATTGTCAACATATACCAGAGCGCCGTAGCATCGATATCCTTATCCTCGATGCTGCTTGTCAGCGTCCTGTTGGCAGCGGCGCCTTGCACGGGACT
>CBINHE010000136.1:0-9142 GCA_966250375.1 uncultured Oxalobacteraceae bacterium | reverse complement strand
GAAACGGTGAATTTGTAGGAGCGGGCCTTGCCCGCGATAAGTGTTGGCACATGCAAGCTATCGCGGGCAAGGCCCGCTCCTACAAAAAATACCGCGTAGAAATCACAATTAATTTTTCTCGGTTACTTAACAATACCAAGCAAGTGAACTGTGTCGTAACGTCATATTTTTACAACGGTTGTCCGACGCAGACCATTAGCACAAGCGGCCATCAGCGTAAGGCCTGCGGCGCACCAAGCGATCCACGCAGTTTGATTGCCGTACACCAAACCGAAAACAATCGCCACAAACGCCGCACCGATCGACTGTCCAAGAAGCCGTCCCATTGACTGCAGGCCGCTCGCACTACCGCTGCGTTCGCGTGGCGCACTGCTGATAATGATGCGATTATTAGGCGATTGAAAAAAACCAAACCCCAAGCCACACACTGCCAACCGCCAGCTCAAATCAAAACCGGATGGCGCTGAACCAATCATTGCAATGCTGGCCAATCCAATCGCCAGAATGGCCAAACCAAAGCTGCAGAGTCGCTCCGGCGCAAAGCGATCTGACAAGCGCCCAGCAATCGGTGCGATCAAAGCTGTCGCCAACGGCCATGGTGTCATCAAAAAACCCGTGGCGACTTCAGAGCGGCCGAGCGTATGTTCGAAATAAAAGGGCAAGGCGACATACGCCATGGTTTGTGCAGCGAAAGAACTTATCGACGTCATCATCGAAAAAGCGAAAACAGGCAACCGCAACAAATCAAAAGGTAGTATCGGTATGGCTATGCGCCGCTCACGCCGAACGTAGAAAGCGCCAAAAAATAGTGCGCTCATCAGCAAACCAGCAGCGCGGATATGGCCATTGACGTCGCCAAGCGAATTTAAACCCGTAATCAAGCAACCAAACGTCAGTGCATTAAGCACCGCGCTCGCTATATCAAATTGGTGACCGGATGCTGGCGTCGCCGGCAAGGTACGTCCGGCCACGAAAAGGGCAACAAGTCCCAGCGGTACGTTGACGAGAAATAGCCATTGCCATTGCGCAACCGACAGAATGACCGATGCTATCGTCGGCCCTGCAGCCGAAGACACCGCCACGATCAACGAGGTGTAACCCATTCCAATGCCGAGTTGTGCCTTGGGAAATATGTAACGCACGAGCGCAATATTCACACTCATGATTCCAGCCGCGCCAAAGCCCTGCACAACACGCGCAAGAGACAAAGCAAGCAAAGAATGAGAGCTGGCGCACGCAAAAGACGCCGCGGTAAAGATTGCGAGACCGCACCAGTAGATTTTTTTGTAACCGATGCTATCGCCGAGGGAAGCGAGTGGAAGCAGCGAGACTGTTATGGCCAACTGAAATGCGTTCACGATCCAAACTGTTTCCGCGGGCGAAATGGCTAGTTCGTGGCCAATCGTCGGCAAAGCGACATTGACAATCGCGCTATCTAATACAGCCATTGTCATCGCGATGGCAATAGCCATAAAGGCATAGCGGCGCTGAGGTTGCGGTAAGCCGTCTGTCATAAGTTCACTCTTTAAAATCAGGTGACGCTCCTGTTGTACGCTGGAAGGGTCGTGCCAACACAGCGAGTAGCTTTATTTCGCAATCCCCTTTAATGCCTAATTTTTCTCGCCTCAAAAAACGCTGCATCAATGAAGAACGAATGATCCTTTTCCACACAGAAATGCAGTCTGGTCTCTTCAGGTGCGGTGTTGAGCAAGCTATGGATCGCAATGACACGTTCTGGTGGCGTGCGCATCCGCGCAACCCATTCATCGAACACCATTTTTAATCGCCAAGTACTTATTTGTTGATGAGAAAAACTGGCGGCATCGAAAATGGAAGCCCATTCTGACGCACGATAATTTCGCACATGAGATGAGTCGCGTAAAAGCTCAACCGCCTGAAGTGTTGTGTCATGCAATGGATTTTCAGAGGCAATAATGTCGATGACAACAGCGACACCATCAGGACGTAACACGCGATGAACTTCTTTCATCGCAGTCGTCACGTCGGCCCAATGATGCGCAGAAAATCGCGTCACGACCACATCAAATGCCGCGTCCGGAAACGGAAGTTTCTCAGCTGGCCCCTGCCTAACCTCTATGTTTTCAAGATTTCGTTGTTTAGCTGACTCTGCAACCACGGCGAGCATTTGTTCGGCAAGGTCATAAGCCGTTACAGATGCAGAGAACGGCGCCACTGAAAAACTGATGTGGCCAGCACCACAACCCAAGTCCAGCACTGCTGGTAACTTGTATCGTTGCACAATGGTCTTCACCGCTTCAAGATCTGCACCACTGGCGTGTACCGTGCTGGTCAAGTAGGCTGCCGCCGTGTTGCCGAATTGTTCTGCTACTAATGCTTGCTGTTTCATTTTCCACCTCCTGATGAATGAGTCAGTCCAGAATATGCGATCATTTATCACATAACAAGACAACTATTTATACTGGTATATTTTGTGCCAGACAAAAAACGTCTAAAAAAATGCGAGGGCGAAGCCATGCATAACAAGTTGGGAAAATTCATTCGTTTGCACCGTGAAAATATCAAGCCTGAAGACGTCGGCATTCCTGCAAATGGACGGCGACGCACTCCAGGCCTCAGACGGGAAGAATTGGCACAACTTTGCGCTGTCAGTCCTACATGGCTAACATGGTTAGAGCAAGGCAGACCGATATCAGCTTCTGTGAAAGTACTCGGGAAAATGGCTGATGTGATGAGTCTGACTCCATCAGAACGAACATACCTATTCCGCTTGGCGGACAAACTAGATCCAACGTTGGACAATGAAATGGATCAAGGGATCGGTTGTCAGACGTTTGACCTCAAGGCCATCGTTGATGCGATCAAGGTACCGGCCTATATTCTGAACGGGCAGTGGGATGCAATGGCATGGAATCGACCCGCGAAAGAATTGTTTATCGGTTGGCTGGATCAACCAAAATCTTCCAAACCGACAACGCGGCCCAATCTGCTGAAATTCATGTTTCTAGAACCGAAGGCGCATACGTTAATTACGGATTGGAGTGATCGTGCTAATCGGCTGGTTGCAGAGTTCCGTGCAGACTGCGGGAAATATGCAGATCAGGAACCGCTGTCAGAAATGATCGAGACCTTAATGCGTGAAAGCGGTGACTTCAAACGCTGGTGGAGCTCTCACCATGTGGTGGGACGTGCGGGTGGAACTCGTCAGTTTGCCCATCCCAAAAAGGGTAAGCTGACGTTTGAACAAGTGACGCTTACTCTTTCAACCAGACGCGGCTTCAAGTTAGTGATGCTCCTCAACGAAAATAACAGTCTTGAATGAAGAGAATTTGAGATAGGCGGCGACCGACTGCTTTTGTTAAACCTAGAGCGGATTGATCTTTCCGTAAATCGCGACAGCGAAATAAGAAGAAAAGGCCACGCTGAATTCAGTCAACTCTTTTCCTCCAAGAGAGATCAATGCAAAGAATGCGCGCTTGATCTCAATCAGTTCGCACATTCCTCAGCAGACCGATGGGGTCATCGCTGCCGCTCTTTTTATCGGGCTCTTTGTGACTTCTCAAGCGTGAGCGACATACCATAGTTGAATAAACTCTCTGCAACTGTCTTTCTGTAACTTACTCTCAAAAAACCTGCTTGGCGGATATTTTATTTCGCTTCAATGGAACTAATCATTAATGAATATCCACTTATCGGTCACACCCATTTTTTTTGATTGACACTGTGATGAGGCTGCGTCCCTCAGCACGTAGCAACCAGCGCAGGGCCCTTTGCTAACGAAATTATTACCCCGCCCATGCCCCGTTTCTCTCTACGTCCTCATTCGCTGACATGGGGCCTGCCCGGTATGGGCCGGACCCAAGCCCACACCAACAAGCCCCCAAGCACCCGGCAGACGCACCACAAGCTGGCGACCCTCGATCCTCTAGTGGCGCAGAAAGAGGTGCAATCAGACAGCGAACGTCGGGTACCGAAAGCAAAGATACTGATCGAGAGGATGAGTCGCGTGGAGGAGAACGTGCCGGCCGCACCGCGCAACCCCATTTCGAAGGCGATTGCCCGGCTGGGCCGAAGCGCGGCCGTCATGGTTGGCCTTAAACATGGCAAGCCAAAGTCGCATGTGCAGCTACTGCGCTATGCAAACACGCGGCCGGACAAGAACGTGCCGCCCCCTGAAGGCGAGGCCTCCGTCACTCCGCACGACTTGTATCCGGCACTGGTGCACGCACTTGAGCGCGAGCAGGCGCATCTGGATGCATGGATCGACGCCGACCATGCCACCGGCCTGGATGCAGGACTGGCTGCTGACATCGACCGTGTGAAGCAGGATATCGGCGAGGCCGCCCACGAAGTGACCAACCTGGCCGATCAAGCCCACGAACTAAGAAAGGATCGCAGCAATCTCGAAGCCTCGCTGGAAAGGGAGCGCAATGCGATAGCGACGGCGACAGAGTCTCTCGATGCGACCCAGTCACAGCTTTCGGAAGCCACGCAGGCATTGGACCTCGCACTGTTGGCGTTGGAACAGGAAACCGATCAGCAAAGCGCGACCGTGTCACGCCTGGAACAGACACTGCAAAATGCTCGGCTCGAAGGGCGTGAAGCTGCCAAGACGCTGCATTTCGGACGCGCCACACCGGTACGGGACCAGCTCGAACGCAGAGTCACGTATGCGAACGAGAAGATCGGGGCGATTCAGTCCGAACTGGCGATTGCGAACGCTACACTGCTGGCGCTGCAGCAGCGCCAGCAGCAACTGCAGCATGACCTGCAATCCCCCTCCTCTTGCTTGCCGGCCGAACCGACGGACAGCCGCCAACTCGACAGTCAAATCCTGGACGAACAGGCTCACGAAACCCGCCTGCTTGCGCAGCGCGTAGCACAACTTGAGCGGGACGATGCTGGGCAGCGTGCCGCCCTGCAAGCGCGCCACATCCGCGTAAATGAATTCGAACAACAGTTGCGCGACGTGGAAGTACAGTTCGCGCAGGCGCTTGATTCATCGAAGATCAATGCGGCGCAACTGTGGAAGCGGGATGACGAAGCCGCGGCCCTGACGGCGCTGCAGCAGGAGTTGCAACCCGTGCTGGAAATCAAGGCCAACGCACGCGATGAAGCCGAGGCAGAAGGGAAGAAAGCTCGTGCAGCGCTGGAGGCGCAAGGACAGGCGCTGTTGCTCAAACTGCTCGATGATATGCCGGGCTTTCGGGCCGGAGCGGGCGCCGAACAGGCGCAACAGGCCTTGCGCGACTGGGCCGATAGGTTGGCGCAGGCCACCTCCGTCTTTGGCGTGGAGGCGTTGCCTGCGCCAGCCGTTCTGACCATCGGCATGCAGGCCCTGAGCAACGCTACAGAGGAGGACCCGGCCAAGGCCGCGGAGGCACTGCGCGAACTGCGAGGGCGGTCCTTGCACACCATGATTCCTCCGCCTGGCGATCCAGCCGATGCCTTGGCAAGCATGTCTACACTAACGGAATCGGCGCGGGTCACCGCCAGCCTGCTAGCTTCGGTGCCGCGCGGCATGCAGGTTCTCGCCCACTTGCTGGCGCCCGGTGAGGCCGCGCCATCGAAGGAACAGCTCGACGCCACGCGGATCTACCTGCGGGCCGACAATGTCCTGCGCCACACGCCGCCGGAGGATACCTCCCTGCGACAGTGGCTCGCGAACGCCAAGATGGCTGCCCAGCGCGCGCTGCATGCGAGGCCGGCCGGCGAAGGGTTGGCTACCGCGACGGTCGATGAGCGCGCGGCTTTCTATGCGTTCCACAATGGTTATGAAAGCAACGCTCCGGGCTCGGCCTACGACAAGGCGAACCAGCACCTGCAGATGCTGGCCGACTGGCTACACGATGCCGCGACGTCCCGCTCTCGCCGCCCATGGAAAAGCAGCATCCACAACCCCCTGCATGCATTGCGCGAGGGGCTGCAGGTCGGCGCAGCCACCGCCCTGCCCACGCCCGCGCGCCGTGCCAGCGAAGAACTTGCGACAGCTGCCGACCGCCTTGCGGACTACCTGGAGGCACGTCGAAAGCAGTTGCCGCCAGAACAGGTGCCGTCAGTGGCGGAAGTGGCCATACAGGCCGTTGCCGAATACGTGCAGCAAAAGCGAAGGCCGATTGAAATCGATCTCACCACGCTGAAGCTTGACGCCGCCGCACTGCAATCCATCGAGCAACACCAGCACGAACTGCTACGAGACTTCGAGCACCAGGCAACCCAGCGCAGCAGTGTGTCCACGCAGGCGCCGCCACATCCCGCGCTCGACGTCACGTGGCAGGCCTTGCACACGAAGACCCACACACTACCGGAAGCGATGTCGCTGCTGCAACGGCAGTTGCTGCTGCAGCGGGCACAATTGCCCGAACTGCGAACGAAGGAGACCACGGACTGGTCTGAGCAGGAGACCGAGCAGCGCACCCGCTTCCACGCGGCTGTCGGAACGGCAAACCGCTTGCTGTACGATGGCGATCCGGCCAGGGTCAGGTCAGGACAAACCTTTCACGACCTGTTCCGGGACATGCTCGAACACCTTGAGTGGCGGGACAAGCTGCGCATCGCCGAGCAGAAGGTCTACGGCGCCAACGTGGCGCCGCTGTCGGCAGCCCTCGCCGCCGCAAAGCTGACCACCGGAATCGGCATCAAGCTGATCGCCAGCGCCCAGCACAACGAAGACCAGCTGATCGAGTTCTACATGGGGCGTACCGGCCTGTACATGCAGATCGGCAGACAAGGCACAAACCAGTTCCAGCTCGGTGCCGGGCTCACTGCAGGCACCGCTTGGAAACTGAAAAAATTGAAGCTGGGCCTAGGTATCAGTGGGGCTGCCGATCTGCGAGTCAAGAAGGAGGCCGGCATCGAGCAAGGCCTGCAGCTGCGCATTCCACGTCGCACCAAGGGGCAGGAACTGGAGCTTCGCGCGCAATTCATGGACATGTTCGAACACCTGCTGCACCTGGCGACGCCGCAGCCCGATGGCTCGCCGGCTCGACGGGACTGGATGCACGAGCTGCTCGCCCACCATCCCAGCCTGAACTTCGGCCTGATCGAAAACGCCTCCCGGCAAGCGAAGGGCAGCGAATCAAACGTCTCCGGCGGCGCGGCGCTGCGCGCCGGTGTTGTCGCCGGGCGTGCTCGCCGAGCAGGCATTGTGGCGACGGCTGGACTGAAGTCCAAGCAGGACATAAGCCACACCCGCACCACCGTGGCCGGCCACATGACCACCATCTACAGGGACTCGACCGCCCAGACAAAGTCCGAAGTTTCCGCACGGCTGACCGCAGGTGTCCAGGCATACGAAAAAATCCAGAACACGTCTGGCCGCCGCGAGCAGAAGGCCAGCCTGTCCGCCAGCTTCCTTGACCTGGGCTATGCACGCGAGATACGGGCCAAGGGAGTGACGCACTTCTGCACCATGTTCACCTTCGGCGACGAGATCGATCCGGTACGCAGCGACCGCGCCATCGACTTCCAGAGTTTCAAGGACTTCGAGCAGGAGGTTCGCAAGGACTGGAATGCCTGGGTCAATTACGGCACGCCGAAGCTGCCTGCGGAGATAGACCAGACCATGCGCTACGCCGTCGCCGAAAAGCAACTCGAAAACTTCCTCGATCAGGCCCGAGTCTTCGTGAAGGACAACAAATTCGCCACCATGTACGTCGACCATGCATTGAAGGCCGAAACAGCACCCATGCTCGACGCGCTGCGTGCGCAGGTAAAACTCTGGCGCCTGGCCGGGCGCGATGACCTCGCACAAAGGGACGAACGCGCCTTCGACGACCTGATGGCCCAGCCGGCATTATGGGAACCCTCCATCCTGGTCCTGCGGGAAAAGACGAAGCTGCAGGTCGAACGCGGCATCGACTTCGGGGCCAAAATACAGACCAACCGGGTAGCCGAATCCCAGCGCACGGTCGGCCAGTGGGTGCCGTACGAGCCGCCACCCCAGCCCGAGCCGGGACAAAAGATCGAATACACGCGTACTTGGACCCCGGATGCGCCCGCGGAATCCTCCGATGCGAGTTAAAGATGTCACGCCATCGGTTCTTTTGTTCTGCCCCCGTGCCAAGTATCGGCCTCGTGACGAATATCGCCCTATATTGTTATTGACACAGAAGTCAGTAACTTAGGCGACGAAGAACCTTCGTGTTCCCTCCCCTTCCTGCATCGGCATCTACACAAGTATAAAAATATGTTGAAAGTGGCCCGCATGCATTGACGAGTCTGACATTGGAACCGCGCCTGAAAAGACGCTATGCATCGTGCTCCATGCAGGCGACGATGGATGAAGTTGGTGCATGAGTCTTCTTTTTTTTCCATACTCCACCTACCGCTACGAATAAGCTAAGGAAATGCAGATTTAATCGTTTTTTTCGCCAAAATATGTTTGTAGCCCATTGATTTATAAAAATGGAGGCTCGGGAAAAGCGATTAAATCTGCGTTTTCCTAGAGCGGATTTCCCCCGGATGTAAAGGGTGAGCCGGGTTTCTTTGGAGTGCAGTGCTAGGCGTAAGGAGCGCCGTGTGACGAGTCACACAAGGTGCAGCAGGGGTTTCGGATCGCATGCGATCCGCCTGCGAAACAGTACCCGCTTGCAAGCGAGTACGCGCCCTGCAAGGGAGGAGCAACAACGCAATACCCTCCAAAGAGGCCCGTGGTGCCCCTTACATTCGGGGGAAATCCGCTCTAAGAACCTGTTCTCTATCTTTTCAGCAGTAACTGCAAGAAAGCCAGGACGATGAATTGCAAACTGGTGTTGAGTTTGCGTTCGCAATTTTTCCAAAGGCGCCGACATTTTTCCAGCCAGGCGAAGCAGCGTTCCACCACCCTGCGCCTGGGTATGACGACGAACTTGTGCAATTCGTTACGCTGGGCAACCTCCACTGCCGCTCCCAGCAGGTCGGCCACTCCCTGCGCAAAGGGCGCGCCGGTATAGCCGCCATCAACCAGCACCTTGAGCCCCTCGGACAAGCTGTCCCTGTTGTACGCAAAACCTCTCCAGCGCGCCCTGGCGATCGCCGACATCGGCGGTCGTGACATGGATCGCATGCGGCAAGCCGTTCGTATCGACCGTCAGGTGACGCTTGATGCCGCTGACCTTTTTGCCAGCATCATCGCCTTTCTCGCGCGCCGTGTCGGCGTTCTTGACGCTTTGGGCATCGACAA
>CBINHE010000135.1:0-9184 GCA_966250375.1 uncultured Oxalobacteraceae bacterium | reverse complement strand
CAGATGCTTTTGGTTGAATCGCGCATTGTCAAAAAACTTTTGTATACCTGCTTAGAGGATGGAAGTTCACCAAACATGCGGGTGAATTCGGCTTCCCAGTACGTAGCGGCTTCTGGATATTTCGCAATTTCCAATGGCACGACGTACGCATGGTCAAAATCATTGTTTAGCTCTTCTACGTTTCGGCGAAAAGATTCTTCGTACTGACAGGCCGACATCATTGGCGCCCCTTCCACGTTTTTAAAGCGCACGTGCAACAGCTCGTGGTAGACCTGATGTGCGTGTGCGTTCGCGGGAAAATAAATTTTCCAGGTGCATTCGTTTGAGTGCCAGTCCGCCGTCGCAAACTTGCTGCCATTCCCTGTGTGTGGACTTGTACCTTCAGGGAAGCACTCAAGTCGCCACCCCGCTTCAACAAGCTCTTCATACAGGACCAAGACGGGCGCACTATTCCCAACGAGTCCATCAACGAATCGTGAATTTGCCACCGGCGTTTTCATGTTGTTTTCCGTTGGATTAAGCCCAGCCAAGCCACTTAGCCAAACCTGTCGCTATGACCCCTGCAACAATACCGAGCGTCCAGCCCACTACCGTCTTGGATAAGCCCCATATGCGGGTGGACGAGCCCGGCCCACCGGTCAAGTATGTGCGTGTAACGTCCTTACCAGCTTCTACTAAATCTTCTGGCTCGTATCCCTGTCCAGGGCTGATAATCATAACGCCCGATGTACGGTTGATTTCTTCAATTTGAGCCAAGCTTTTTTGGTTGATACGTTGGCGGGCGTCATCTTCTCGCATTGTCGTTTCAATGATTTGAACGGCCCGAAGTTCGGACGGATTAACGATCTGCGATCCTGAGAAAAATGTCTTATTGCGTCTGTACGGCGTAACAAATTCCTTCTCAAGTTCGATCGCGCTCAAATCAGAAAAAAGCATCTTAACCTTGCCATCACCAACCGCACCGAGCACGTGATAGAACTTATCAGCCATAGATTTTTCCTATTTGTTTTTGAACTCTTGTAGAAGGCGCTTATTTCGCTCCTGCCTTTGGCGGATCAGAACCTCAAATTCTTTTATATCGTCTGTGCCCAAGTAATTAAGTAGGTCCAACCATTCGCGCTGCTTGGTCGTCAGGGCATGCCCAAGTCCATCCTCAAGGCCTTCATTTAACCAGTTAAAAGATTTCCTGCACGCAGACGCTAGTTTTTTGACGGTTGCTGATTCTGGCGCGCTCTTTCCCTGGTTCTTCAAGATTCGTGCGATGGTTGGCTGTGGGACACCGGATTTTGCAGACAGTGCCGACTGCGACTTAAAGCCCGCCTCTCGCATCGCCTTGTCTAATCGGTCACCAACTGTTTCCATATTTTTCCTTTTCTGCTTTGAGCGCGCCCTGCTTACTGGCAGTCCCTTAGCGATGATTCGAACGTACCCGCGCCGAGAACACCTCCGCGGTAGTATCGGGTCCGCGATCCGGCGCCTGCTGAATCGACATCGGCCAGCATTCCAGCTCCGCCTGTGCCATTCAGCCACAGCACCGTGTATCCCCTCGCGGATTCCCTCATGTTAACGGGTACGGTCGCTCCCAGAGAGCCCGCTCCGTTCTCCCATCGATCAGTAATGCATATGGCGACGTCCTTTGCCATCCTTACACTGCTCAATTCAATATCGGGAGTGGAATTGCGGAGTGTCGCAGGAGTGCTGCAACCAGTAACGGCGAATGCAGCGATAGTAGTGGCGACGATTTGCAAAAAGCGTATGGTGTTCATATAACTGATTTTCGATCACTTCTTGGTTGTCATATATTCCAACATCGCGTCCGATACACCCTGAGTGACTTTGCCGGCCTTGATCTGTCCTTGTTCGAAATCTCGAAGCGCTTTCGTCTTCAGACGCTTTCGCCACCAGCCTGCATCAGAAAGCATGCCCTTCGCAATTTCCCTCAATTTATGCGCGTTAGCGGATTCCGCAGTTAGGGAACACTGCGGTGGGTCGATTCCTTGCGCCTTGCAGTATTCGATTGCTTCCGCAAGCTGATTACTCAATAGGAGTGCCGTGCAATTTGAAGCATGCGATGCTGCGGCCTGTTGGGATGTCTCGATGACGCTTTCGATTTCTGATGCCATGGTGGTCCAAAGTCGGCTACCGGCCGGTGCGGTGCGCCAAGGCGCAGTTTTCCTTTATCCAATCAGTTAACAGTTAAGCCAGAATGTTTCTTCGTATAGCGACTCATATCGAACTTTGAAGGACGCACGCTCAAAAATGGCTTCGACCTGTTCATAAGCCTCTGTAGATGGACAGTCAATGGCAACCTTGGCAATAACAACTTGACTGGAAGGTGGCATTGATGCCCCAATGCCAGGAAGGCCATTCTCCGCAATGTGGTACACAAACTGCTTGCCCAGCAGCGTCTTTGCAAAGGACTCGATAGCTTCGATGTGATCAGCTTCAAACCGTTTACCATCCAGCTCGAAATACATCTCCCTGATAAGAGCGGGACCAATACCTTCATTCTTTAAAGTGAAGATCATTTTCAAACTGGCCTTGCCACGCTCTCGATTGATGTGCCACACCAGATGAGGGCGTACCGAAAGCCGGTTATGCTGCCTGGTAAGATATGCTTGATACATCGTCAGTCCGATAGCGCATAAGCTGATGACCAGCTCTACAGTCACTTTCAGCGGCCCGATATTAAACATTCGTGTCTTTTTTCCTTGATTATCGATCAACCAATTTAACGCCAGGCAGAAATTCAGTTCCGGTCCGTTTGACCAACTCAAAATATGTAATTGGACGACCCGCACGCGCTACGTTCGTATTCTCAATCCAGTACGCCCATGCTCTTTGGGTCGATGGGTCATAAACCAGCTTGAAAAGATGCCTCGGCACTGCTACTTGCCCACGCCCGATAGTCTTCGGAGCTTGTTCAAATACAGGGCCGCTAATGACATAAATGCCGTCCTTTGCGCGCATCGCGTACTTGCGTGTCGCTTTTTCGATGCCGGCCCAAGACCGCCTGTTGTTTTCGGGCGCTTGAGGGAGCATGTTTGCAAGTGAAAAACTCTGCGCCATGGCTTGCGCAGTGGGCATATCGGCAGCTGGTGCCATGTGACCGCGGTCGTAACCGCTGCCCTTGTAATCTTCCAACTCCGCACGTTCAGCATAGGGCAGACGGGCGTCAGCGTAGAAACGGTTCGTGCGTTCTTCTCCGTTGGCGTCAATCAGTTGAGCGCGATTCAGCCGCTCGGCAACAAACAATGGCGTTTTCGTTTTCCCCGAATGAAGCACCGCGAATGCGTCGTAGCAAATCGCTCTTGGTTTCCATTGCTGGAGACTCTGCACCTTTGGCGCTACGCCATTGACGAAAAATTGTGGACAAGCTCGGAAATCCTGCGCGGATGCGATGGTGCTAACCGAAATTAACAGCGCTGCTGCTACGAATATGTGATGCAGTTTACTCACAGATTTTCCTTTTGTTCGGCGGCATATACTATTCGCGATCCGCATACGCTTGTTTTTCGTTCTATTTCAATTTCGACAGTTCGACCCAATTACTCAACGACCGAGCCCGAGCGAGGCACGCTTTGCAAGTAACTTCCATCTGATATGCTGTGCCGGCGCTGTCGCGCCCTTCTGCTATCTCAACTGGCGATGATCTTGCGCCGCAAAGCAAATCACCGGCACGGCGCTGAAAATTACCGGACTGAAGACGCTCGTCAAGCTGAACGTGCCCAACGCCAGTTGCGCGCCCTGCGCGACGAACCACGTGCCATTTCACGCGTAACGTGATACTGCTGTTGACTGCCTCTGCAGCGCGTCTACGCGCATCAAGCAATTCTGCGGCGGCCGTCAACGGCGTATTCACGAATTTCCCTTCATGTAGAGTTTTGTCTTATTTTTCGCCAAGGAAATAAGTTTGTTAAATATCAAAGACATAGTTGGCTTCATACATAGTTATCAACAGGCTTAACCACATTTTCCGGGTATAACTATTTCGCAGTGTTTTCCTTGGTCGATTACTGATAAACCTGCCACGCGCAATCCTCTCGATTCTAAATTTAGGTTACTTGTCATGAAGCAAAGCCACTAAAGCAACAATAGCACTGAACGCTGACGCGATAGCCGATATGAGGGCAAGTAGCCAAAGTCGAGATTCACGATTTGAACGTTCAGCTTCGAGAAGGCGACGCTGAAGCTCAAAGTCAGATGCGCGAGGCGAAACGCCTGATGAACTTTGAGTTCGGGGAGGTCCCTCGATATTGACGCCAAGTTCAATACACCGTCTTTCTAGCTCATCGCCTTGCAAAAGTTTCGGCATAGTGATTTTTCGTCCTTTTCCTAGGCTCTGTTGACGTTTTACCGTCGGTAAAATTGGGGGTTTTGCGCAGCCGTGATGAGCCAATGCAACGTCGTAGACAAGACGAAATTAAGCGATCGAGAATGGGGAGTCATTGCCGCGCAGCTCCAAACAATAGCCGGTATTCACAGTAGCCAATCGGCAAGCTGCCGCCGGTTTGTTGAAGCTGTTCTGTGGGTGCTGCGGGTTGGCGGTCAGTGGCGCTCCCTGCCAGCAGAGCGCGGCAACTGGAACAGTGTGTTCAAACGCTTTTCACGCTGGTCAGCACTGGGCGTGTGGGACCATCTTCTTGGCTTTCAGGCGAAAGCCGCTGATCTTCAAGACGTTTCTATCGACAGCACCATTGCGCGTGCCCATGCATGCGCTGCCGGGGCCGCCCAAAGCTGCGCAGACGATGAGGCGCTGGGCCGCTCGCGCGGCGGCTTTGGCTGCAAGATCCACGCGGCGGTTGACGGCTTGGGTCTGCCCATCAGGTTTATCCTCACCGGCGGGCAAGCTGCCGATATCGGTCAGGCGATACCGCTGATGCAAGGGTTATCTGCCCATGCTTGTTTGGCAGACAAGGGATACGACTGCGACGCGTTTCTGGCGTGGCTCCAGGCGCACGGAATCAAGACGGTGATACCCCCGAAAGCCAACCGGAAAGAGCAAAGGCAGTGCGATTGGTGGCATTACAAGGAGCGCCATGTGGTTGAGTGCATGTTTGGAAAGCTCAAGTACTACCGTCGCCTCGCCATGCGATACGAGAAAAAAGCACTTCATTTCATGGGGATGCTGGCGTTAGCTGGTGTTTTGCTTTGGCTTCGGTGAGCCGCAGCAAAACGTCAACAGAGCCTAGTCGAATGCTTGTCTTAGAAAATCGAAACAATGGATCATTTTCGTATTGATAAAATCGCGCTGGTTGGCCGAGTACTCATTGCCATCCGTGAACAATTCGCCTGCATCAAGCATATCTGCAAGCAGAAGCCGAACTGATTGTTCGCTGGGCTTATCCGTCGCCTGAATGCGGCACTCAAGCACGAGTGTACTCAGGTCTTGCGCCCCTTCCGTCGCCAACATGGCTAGGATCGCCTGCTTCGATGTGTACATGAATTTTCCTCTGTCTATTAGATTGTCGGAATCCCGGCTATATTCGGTCTTACGTTAAGGTCGTTGGGAAAACGCGACCCGGTTTAGCTCGTTACCGATATCGTAAATCACCCTGCACTGACGCTTGTATTCGTCAACCATGAATGGCTTGACCTCGCGAGCCGGATGGTCCACCGCGCCGCGTTTAAACGGAATGAAGTCGTAACGGTTCCTTTCGCCGCCGGTGACATCGGTGGTGAATCTGGCAGTCACGATGTTCCGGTGCTTGGATTGGTTCACGAGCGCATCCAGGTACTCATAATCTTCATGCCCGCGCAAAGCATCAATCATTGGTTCGAGCCTTTCACGGCCTGTTGAAAGCTTCGCGCAAACTTCACGTAGGTAACCTTTCCATTCCGTGGCGCCACACAACGCCAAAACAATCGTGGTACCGGCAATGTCGGATATGGAATGGAGTGCTTGAACGGCGGCCATTGCGTGCGCGGACGCCTTCAACGAGATCTCCGGTATGCGAGATTCATGGAACCGAAAGATCTCCTTTACCAAGTCCAAGCTGGTGCGACCATCAACGGCCACGCGTTCGAGTTCGAGGAATTCGGCAATATGAAATTCGGCATGGGTAAAGCGAGTGATGATGGAGTCCAAACTCGCACCCATCAAGCGGCGCTGTTGGACTCCGAATCGCAACTCGACGCTTTCTCGTAATTGGGCTAAATCCCATTGCATCCATCTGCTCCTGTCTTTTCCTAGTTGTTGCTGTCGGGTGACCGGCCAGCCATCACGTTATCAAATCCGTCTTCCCACTCCTGATGCCGCCAGTCGTCGATAGCATAAGGATTGTCAGACTCGGGCCGCCCTTCCATCGCGGCTTCATAGCCCTCATCGTAGGGGAGCTTCTTTCTTTCGGTATTCACCTGCTTTTCCTCTGTTACTGTTGTTCTCGGCATGTCCCACCGGTGATCTGCCCGATATAGTCGGAAATCTCAGGATAAAGCCGAGTCCTGTTTGAGGTTGTCTGAAACATGAACGACGCAAAGGCCTTGAAGTGAGTATAGGTGTCAGCGGCTGGAAGGACAAAGCGGTGCTTGTTGTTCTGCTTTCCCAGCCGCGGATATGGTAAATGGCCACCAGCAGAGGAATAACAAAGTACCCCATCCTCCAGGCTAAGGACGAAATTGTGCTTGTGCCGATGTCCGATGTCCGATGTCCGATGTTGGGATCGTACATAGCGTCCAACTTTTCCTCTAGTCTTGAATGATCGAAATTGAATCGCTGACATATGAGAAACGATGGCACCAGGTCACGAGGATCGTCCAAAGGGTCGAAACGTGATGTTAACGATCCTCCCATAACGCTTGGGCTTTGTACCTGATCGCTCATTTGTTTAATCTTTGCCAGCTTATTTAAGGCCAGTGCAAGTTCAGACCGACTTAACGTGGACTTGACTTCGCCGATGCCATATACACATTCGATCGGAAAGAACCGTTGTCTGTCACCCTCCACATATAGCGGCGTGGATCGCGAATCGAATATAACCACGTCGCACTGTGTACTGACTTTGTTCATCGATGTAATGACGAAGCCGGTGGACATATCTAAACTGCGAGGCACTACAAATTTGAGGAAATCGCGGACAATAGATTCGCGAAATGTCCCGTACTCGCCTGTGTGCCGGAGTCGGCCAGTAGCCGTGTCAAAAAATACCTCGGTCGACGTGGTGCTAAACGCAGCACGGAAGACGTCGACTTGTTCGCGCATTAGCGCCAGGAAAACATCGCTAGCCATCTCTTTTCCTATCCGATGTATGCGCTAATCAAAACGGCTACCAGGGTAATCACAGCGACAACCTTGATTACCTGCTTGCGAGCCTCGTCTTGACCATCGTGCTTGCCACGCACGTAGGCCGCGTCCTCTGGTGTCCTGGTTAAATGCGCTTCAAGGTTGCGAGTAAGGCGTTCAAAATCTGGCATGGCTCTTTTCCTATGGCCTCAGTGGTATAACGTTGGACTTCTTTCGCGCATGATATTCAATGCATTGATTTCGCCACTCTTCATTTTCGACTGGAGCGAGATCGAGAAACGCTAGTGGACAATCAATTGCAGCAGGACCACTTCCTTCGCTGTAAGACTTTATCCCCACAATCCAATGAATTGAGCGCTTACCTTCGTCTTCGAAAACTACCCAGTAAGATTCACCTATTGGGTCAATTTCGACTCCTGACGGCATAATCGCTACTACATCGCCGCCAATCTCTTGTTTGATCCAATCGATCAGCTCAGTTAATGGCATATCAGATTCGTCGTCTGTCGGCCTGGCGTTTTCCTCTGTGGATTACTGGGCATTAACAACCGTATTGCTTTTTGCCATGGACGACGCGGTAGTGTCCACCGCGTGGCCCGATATGGCACTCAGTATCATTGGCTGCAACAGTCTGAACAGCCTTTTTCGGATGTCTGAACTCCCAAGGCGGTGTTGGCTTGGCATCAGCCCACAACCCACGACGAGCCGCTTTTGCCTCGGTCTGAACCATTAGGAGCGATCCATCTTTATTGTATTGTGCATAGACCTAGGCTAATCCACGCTCGACCTGCGCACGATTGACCTCGACGCCTGCGCACGTCACGACCGCGACTGTGCGACCGTATCGATCAATGTTCTGGACATTGTAAGTCGCGTCTTTGCGATAGCACATGTCGGATAACGACTGCCTGGATCGCTGGCCGAATGCCTGCTTTTTTTCTGGCGCATCGATGTTGGCTAGTCTGATTTTCAGCGGCTTCTGGTCATGCAGTACAGTCAGCGTGTCGCCGTCGGCAATTCCCACGACCTGGTCTGCAAATGCCGGCGCCGTGACTATGGCCAGGATGATCAACAATTTTCTCAATGAATGCGTTTTCCTTCAGCTAATATCTTTGTGCGACAGCATTACAATCCCGTCCCTGAGCCTCTCCTTCAGGACGAATCCACAGGAGCCGAAGAAGGATTCTCTGCGAGAGCCGTTGCAAGCCAGGGCCATTGGCAACTGATGTTCATGCTTTGTTCGGATTCGGCCCACAAACTCTTTGCCAAAACCTTTTCCACGCGCTTCCGGCGAAACAAATAGCAGCCAAAGCACCGGATTCCCGTTTTCATGCTTCCAGCCATCTGGCCGGACTACCGCGATCCCGCGCTCTTCAGTTTCAATAATCGCCAGCCCATGCTTGACATCATCAAGTAGCCGGTCAACACCAGTTGGCCAGCCCACATCACTGCATCGATCAGACCGGCCATGTACGCGCATGCAACGGCATTTTTGTGGACGTTTCTCAATCCTCTGACAGCAGAGAGTGGATGCCAGATTGGGATGCGATGCGCTGATTCAGGCTCACGGCTTCTCCGGTCTATTTTGGCACGCAATCAAGCGCGTACTCGCGGCCCACGTCGGCACTACCAACGATCGTCTTACTCATCGTGATCGCCGCCAGCTTGGCCTTCTCGCATGCAGCCTTGGACCCGAATTCCTGAAAAGCGAAGCCCTTGCTGCCTCCTCCTGTCGCCGATGTGACGAATACCGCTATCAATATCCAATGTCCCATAACGTGTAGTTTCCTACTTAATAAACGGAAACAGAAATTGGGTCCGAAATCATCTGTCCTTCATTCATTGGAGGAGTCGCAATGAAGGCACAAAGCACGTCTGGATTCCTTTTCTTGAAACTGTTAAACCCACCCCTTTAAAGGTAGCGAAAGTCGGCCACTATTT
>CBINHE010000134.1:0-9435 GCA_966250375.1 uncultured Oxalobacteraceae bacterium | reverse complement strand
TAGCAGGGGTTTCGAATGGCATGGTGAAGCAGGGAATTCGTGGAGCACTGCTCCATGCCTGCGTAACAATCCCCCCGGCAAGAGGGGGATGCGCCCTGCAAGAGCATGGGTATCTACACATCTTTGCAATTCCATGAAGGCTCCCTCTCCCGCAGGCGCTGAGGTTTACCCACAAGTTTGCAGACGCGCTCGACTCCCTTCTCCCGCAGGCGGGAGAAGGGTTGGGGACTCAAAGCACTGCTTTGAGGGTGATCGCAAGAGAAGCGGCCTTGGCAAACACCCTCACCCCAACCCTCTCCCGCAAGCGGGAGAGGGCGAGGCGGCACCATAGCAAGCGCAGCCTACCCCCGCGAAGGCGGAGGGCAACAACGAACAACACGTTCGCGGCCAACGATTGACAATGCGCTCTCTGCAAACAATAAGTTATGGATTCAAGAGTCGGAAGCCATCTGCGACTGAAGGTAATTCGGCAAACCGACCTTGCCGATCAAATCGATTTGCGTCTCCAGCCAATCGATATGCGCCTCAGTATCGTCAAGAATAGCTTGAAACACCTCGCGGGATACATAATCGCCCGCTGTCTCGCAAGCGGCAATGCCTTCCTTGACCGTTTTTTGCGAAGCCTGCTCCAGCTTCAGATCGCATTGCAGTATCTCGGGCGTAGCTTCACCGATCATCAGCTTATGCAGCGCCTGCAGATTGGGCAATCCTCCCAGCATCAAAATGCGGTTGATCAGCTTGTCGGCATGTTTCATTTCGCCGATGGATTCTTCATACTCTTTCTTGCCGATCACCTCCAGGCCCCAATGTTGATACATCCGGGCATGCAGAAAATATTGATTAATGGCAGTCAGCTCATTGGTCAGTTGAGCGTTGAGTAATCTGATGATGTTTTTATCGCCAATCATGAAGCCCTCTCAAATGGATAAAAAATCCGGGCTTGGCTGACGATCATGCAATGCGGCAATGATGGGCTGGCTAATGCTCGGAGAAGTGCATATAGAATAATTCACTATCTCTCATTTTCAAACCCTCCTTATCTTGTTGGCATGGTGCACTAGATCGGATTGCGCTCCGATATAAGGTAGAGTGCGCCCCGCGCACCGGTGCTCTTGCGACGGTATCGGTGCGCGGGGCGCCCTTGCAGGGCGCGTAGTGGCTTGCAAGCCACTACCGTTTCGCAGGCGGATCGCAAGCGATCCGAATTCCCTGCTACACCCCTACAGTGATTTGCAATCCGCTCTAATTCCGATCATCAATGGCGATGGAATCGAATTGAGCAATCCGGATACCGCCTTGCCCTCTTAATGGCGTCTCCACCGGCAAATACCATTGCATCGGATGCGGATGCCGCAAAAAATCGTGATGCGAAATGTGCCACGCATAGGCACCCGCATAAGGGAACACAAGCAAGTCGTTACAGCGGGCAATCTCGACTGGTGCGCCGAATGCCAGCAAGTCTTTCGGCGTGCATAGCTGCCCCACGACACTTACCTTTTCATTCGCCGCCGCCGGACGCTCAAATGCATACGGCCAGGCATGCACCGGCAACACATGGAACGGATGGCTATGGCCTTGCGCATAGGGAGTACGAAAATGATGCGAACCGCCCCGGCCAATCAGGAAAGTCTTGCCGTAACTGCGCTTGACATCGATTATCTGCATTGCATAGTAGCCGCAGGCAGCAGTGATATAGCGGCCCAACTCGAATCGTATGCCTACCTCGGATAGACTGTTTTCATTTAGCAATGCCGACAACCCGCGGCTGAAATCCGTCCAGTTGAACTGTTGGTCTGGCTGGCGATAATTAACACCAATTCCGCCGCCGACATTGATATGGTCGATGGATAACTGGTATTGCCTGCACCATTGGCGTACCTGGTCCAGATAACCGGCCAGCAGTTGCAGATGGGTGCGCGCATCAAGCTGATGCGACAACAAGTGAAAATGAAATCCGCGCAGCCGAATGCCGGGATGGCTGCGCAGCCATGCGAGGCATTCCTGCAACTGCGGCGCAGGAATGCCGAACGGCGTTGGCTTTCCTCCCATCATCAAACTGGTTTCCGCGAGATTGTCGAGCGCCAGGTTGATTCGCAATAGCACCGCCGGTGCCTTGCCGACGCGCGCGGCAATCTCGGCCAGGCGCTGCAATTCGTGCAAACTTTCGACATGCAGACAATCGACATGATGATCGAGCGCGCTCTGGAGTTCGCCATCCAATTTGCCCGGGCCGCTGAAAATCACCGGCACATCCGGAAAGTGCTCGCGCACCCACGTCAGCTCGCCACCCGACGATACTTCGAAGCCATGCACCAGCGGCGCCAGCGTTTGCAAAATCGGCAGATCGGAATTGGCCTTGATTGCGTAAAACAGTTCGCAACCCGCCGGCAAGGAAGCGACCACGCGTGCCGCATGCCGGCGCAATCCCTCCAGGTCGTACACATACGCGCACAGCGGTTCATTGGATTGCGCCTGTGCCGCCCGGATGCTGTTGAAGACTTCGGTCAATCTCAGTTCCACGCCTTGTCCTCCTCCAGCATGCCGAGCGGATTGGGAACTGGCTGATACGTGGTGGCGCGATCGGCCCGCTTGAAAAAACGGTTCAACAAATTCGTTTTGCCGGGAAACGGTTCACCGCTGAGCAGGGCCTTGATACGCTGCGCCGAGCCCGCATTGCCGTGCTGGCTTTGATACGCATGCAGATGGTGCCGCACCACTGTCCACAAGCGACTCTGCAACGCCGGATTGCCTGCGCCGATCTGGCTGATCGCTTCGCAGAAATTATTCACGAACAGGCAGTAGGCGACGCGTTTCCATCCCAGATCATTGCTGTACCAAAGCGCTTCGCGCGCCTCCACACTGATGCCCTCCAATTGCTGCTCGCTATAACGTTCACGCACCAGTTTGACGCCCTCGAAATCGCGCAGGAATACCTGCTGCGGTTCGCCCTCGGCGACGCCGATCACCACATTTTGCAAGTGCGGCTCGAAAATGACGCCGTGCGCGAAATAACAATACAGCACCGGATACATGACTTCGACCACGTAACGCGAGAACCACTGCTCGGCCGCCGCATCGAACGGCATTGCCCAACGCTGCTGCATGTGCGCCAGCAACTCGCGCACACGTGCTTCACCATGCAGGTGATTGCCAAACAAAGCGCCCGCCAGCAATGGTGTAACACCGGGAAGCAAACTGTCGTTAAAACTGCGGCGCAAGATCATGCCGAAGCCTTCGGTTACTTCCTTGTCGCGCTGTGCATCATTCTGCTTCAGGTCCACTGACAGGAATGCCGGCTCTTCCATTACCCTTACCCCAGGAAACCGTTGCCGCAACGCGGGCGTTATCTCACGCATGATCCGGGTGACTTGCAATGCGCCTTCGAGTTCATAGACGGCGTTTTTACGCACGCAATTGGTAATGCGGATATTCAGCGAACATTTATAGAAGTACGGATTGTCGCGGTGGAAGAGCGTACGAATCGATGACGTCGGATAATAATCTTCGCCCTGCGGTCCCAGATCGCGAATGCACCCGGCCTGGATCGCTTGCGCGACGCTGGCATGGTCGAGCAAGTAGCGCGCCTGCCAGGGATGGGTCGGCACCAGGGCGTACGCATCGTCGCAGGCAAGGCCGGCAGGCGCCTGCGCTGCGACGATCCGGTCGCACGGTGTCGCCAGCACCGATTGCTGCAACAGATATTCACGGCGCACCGCGAAGTAGTGCAAAGGAAAACGCGCGCCCATTTCCGGCGAATAGCGCAACATATCTTGATAGGAGACGCCCTGCCGGCTTTTCGGCGCCGGATGAAAAGGGTGACCGAATACCAGCGATTGTTCGGATTCGATAAATGCCTGTAACGGCTCCGCTGCAAACGGCCCGGGACGGGAATTCTGCAGCACCGCCATGGTCACCGTGACGCTGTCGCGAATCTGCTGCATCAGTTCGTCATTGATGGAGGTATCCGTTTGCAAAGACAGTTCGCGCAGCAGCGCGCCGGCCAAGCCTTCCCAATCAAGCAAGGCCCATGGCTTGGCCGGCGCTTTGCAATAGAACGGCGATTGATAACGGTAATTGCCGGTAGCAGAAGCGCCCTCCACCACCGTCAGCAAGCGCGCATCGGTGAACGGCAGACGAATATGCATGATGCTGCCGCCACTACTGCGCAAAGCCATGTGCACAGACTGCGGCCAATCGTTTTGACCGAATAGCGGACCGACACTCAACTGCCCCTGCGGGCCCGCCACCTCGCGGCAATAACAGTTCAACAAAGTTTCCATGGAACGGCGGCTGGCTTCCTGCCGCGCCATCAGGACTGGATCGAGTGCGTGTGCCAAATTATTTGTTTGCATGATTTTTCCTATCACTACAAAGAAGTCAGTAACTTAGGCGACGAAGAACCTTCGTGTTCCCTCCCTTTCAAGGGGAGGGTGGGGATGGGTTAAGCCCGCAGCGTAAAACCCATCCCCATCCCAACCTTCCCCTTGAAGGGGAAGGAGTGCCCACCATACGAGCGGAGTCATAATTTCTGGCTTCTGTGTAAGTTCCTATCATTAAGAATTGCTTGGACGTAGACGATAAAACGTCAACCCGGCGAGATAACAAGCGGCCATGAGCATGACCAGCGCGCTAATGAAAAACGGTGCGCGTACATCGAGTGCCTGCACGGCGATACCGGCGACCAGACCGGCGCCGACAGCGCCCCACTTGGAACTGCTTTCAAACCAGCCAAACGTGCTGCCCGCGTTACCGCTGTTGACAAGGCCGGCGATCAACCCATGCAGGCCGATGTATGCGGCTGTCATGCCGAGCCCCATCACGACGCGCCAGGCTGCCACGGCAGGCAATGCCGGCGTCAATGCCTGGCCCAGCAGCGATGCAGCAAGCAGCAGGTACGACAGGGCCAGCGTCACGATCAAACCGCCCTGCCCAAGATAGCGACTGAGCGGCATCGCACAGAGCAGATATATCAAATGCGGCAGCGCGAACAGCAAGCCGGCAAGCGCCGGCGATACAGCGCCGGCATCCGATCGCATGAAGGACACGAAGTACGGAAATGTCACCACCATGGCAAATATGAAGGCGAACTGCAGTGCGTAGATCTGTATCGGCGTGGCTTCTTTCACGCTGCATGTGGCTTGCTCCTTTACCTTGCCTGCCGTCTGTGCTTGCTGCGCCGGGAGCCGCCAAATGAGCAGCGCGGCGCATAGCGGCAACAACGCCAGATAGCGGTATAACGCCAGTGGCGATTCAACCGTCATCATCAACAAGCCCAGGCCGGTCGGTGCAATCACCAATGCCGCACGGGCCGACCCTTGCATCAATGTCAGACTGCGGGTCAACGCTGCGCCGCTTTCCACGGTTGCCAGATAGGCGTTGGATGCCGAGAACGTGCCCCCAAGCAAACCTTGCAACACCAGCGCAATGGAAAACACCCAGACATCAGGTGCGAAGCCGGCCAGCAAAAAACTCCCGGCCAACCCCAGCTGCGCGCGCAGCAATAACGGCTTTTTGCCGTATTTGTCTGCGAGCTTCCCCCACCACGGACTACTGATTGCCGTAAAAAAAGTCGGCACGACATACAGCCATCCAGCCAGATAAGTGGCCTCGCTATGCAAGGATTGATCGAGGATCAATGCAAAAAACGGCGGCATGCCGAGCGCAGCGAATGCGGCAATGAAATGGCAAACCATGACGGTGGCGACGATGATGCGGCGCGCATTGCCTCCCGAATCTGGCTTCGAACCGGGCCTCATATCGACCTCAAGAAATTGGGCGCGCTACGGCCATAGAACTTGTTGACGTCGAGCGCGCCAGTGTCACTCTTTTCCGCCAGGGTGGCAGCGATCAGCAGATATTTGATATGCAGCCGGTCGTCTTCGAGCAGCGTGCGGCGCGCCAGGGTAATGTCCTCGCCGTCTGCAGCCAATTCCGTCAGAATTGTTTCGATCCGTTGCCGGACGTTGGCATACAGCGCGGTCGTTGGCTGATCAAGGATCGGCGCGAAGCGCTCGACCAGTACGGCAATATTCAACTGCAGCGTGATCGTCGTAAACATTTGCGCCAGCGGCAACGGTTCGGCAACCGCAATGCGCTGGTCCTGCAATTCTGCAAGATGCGACGCCAGATCCGGCCAGCGCTGCCTGAGGTAATCGAGATGGATGCGTGCCGCGTCGTTGTCCTTGAGCAGCAGGCGCAGCCTTGGTTCGCTGCGGCTTGCAACAACGACCGAATTCTGCTGGTTCGATTCCAGCGCGATGCCGTAACGCACCCAGAGCAGCAAGTGCAAACGCAACGTCAGGTCGAGGTAATCGTTAAAGAATGCCTCGAAATCGCCCTCATAAAATTGGGCCGCCACGTCTTGCGCCGCCAGCTGTCCGGTCGGAGTGCGCGCCGTCAGCGACGCCACCGGAATCAAGGTGCTGTCTTGCAGCGCCTGGGCAGGATAACGGCGCAGGATATAACCGAGGAACATGCGATGCTCGACATGTGCGCCGCATTCTTCATCGGTCAGCAGCAAACGTCCGCCGATCGCCGGCTCACGGGCGGCAATCGCGCCCAGCAAGGTCTGGATGCTGTGGCCGTCCTGGATCGTACTCGGCTTGATGGTGCGGATATTCTTCGCGCCCAGCGTGCGGATCGTCAGCGGCAGTTTCAGATGCCACTCCGGCGCATCGAGCAGGACGACGGTACGTACCGATAGTGTCGGCACAACTGTCAGACAAGAGCACGGCGCATGAATCACTTGTTCGCGCAATCCGCTATCTAGCAGGAAAGCGTCAAGCTGATGCCCCCATATGAACGGGTGTATCGGAACCAACGCATGTGTTGTCGCCATCACTGCATGCAGGCCGACGTCTTCGAAGCTCGGCCACAGCGATGGCCAGTCCTGTTCGTCTGCGACACCAGAATGATAGAGCGTGCGCGGCACTGCCAGCCAGCGCAACTGAAAGCGGCGCTGGAATTCAGGGCCGTAGGCTGCGAGTGTGTCGCCGTCGAAGCCAAGCTTGGCGCGCGCGGTCGGATACAGCGGGTGGTCGAGAAAGGACCCCAATCGATCGTAATGCAACAGACGGGCATGCCAGTGCGGCAAGTCGGCGCCAGTTGCCGCGCCATGCCGCTCATGCCATTCGGCAAACCAGCGCTCCCGCTCATGTTCGCTCGTGTCGCGATGCGATGCGGCGACGTTGCATTCCTCGGCAAAAGCATGGAACAAAGAGGCGGCGCTCGCCGGCAAACCTTGCGCGAAACAAGCGAGGACATCATCTACCGCCCATAGCGCCCTCCTCTGTTCGCCCTGCTGCCACAGCAACGGCAGGCCGGCGCTGCGCCAATCCTGCATGAAGCCGGATGTGGCAACCGGAATCCATAAGCAGCCGTCGCCAAAATGCGCCACCTTGAGCCAGGTGTCGGCTACGCCCATATACCTGATGAATTGTGTCGGCAAGGTAGCGCTCGGCATCGGCGTACCGCCACTGACGCAGGAGCGCACGTCCTCGCGCAGCAATGCGTCCAGCACGCGACGGCAAATATATTGTGCGTGTTCTGCGCACACCAGTTCGGCAGTTGCACCCGGCGCCGTCCCGATCATGACCGCGCTCATGCTGCGATCCCCCATGCCAGGGAATGGCTGATCCGATCCATTTCCAGGTCGAGGCGTTGCGCGTCGGCGCCCGTACCGCGCAGCACGCCGAGGTAATCCTTGTTGGAATTTGTCAGACTGATGGTGTCGCCGGCCGCACGCAATGGCTTGTAGGTCATCTGCAGATCATCCTCACGCCGGACAAACGCTGCGGGCGTGTCGGAAAGACGGCCCGCGGACTGCGCAGTGAAGTAGCGGATCAGCGCGGCATTGGGCGCCAATGCCAATGGCGGCAAAGGCTCGCCAAGATACAGCCGCAGCACGATGTCGAACAAGGGAATGGCAAGCGTATCCTGCAACAGGAACTCACGGTAATCGCCGATATTGCGGTAATTGATCTCGATGAGACGCGGCCCTTTTTCGGTCATCACGAATTCGGTGTGGCACGCGCCAAAGCCGACGCCAAAGCGACGAATCATGTCGACCACTTGCGCCTCCTGCCCCGCCGTCAATCCCGTTCCCCAGCGCGCTTCCAGTTCGACAAAATACGGTGGCGGCGATAATTTGACCTGGAAACCGCCGAGCACGCAGAAACGCTCGCCATCACCGAGCGTTTCCAGCGTATAGAGCGGGCCTTCGATATATTCCTCCAGCAGCAACGGCAGCGCCGGCTGCTCGGACCAGACGGCGGCGCATTGCGCCTCCAGTTCCTCTCGGGTGTAACTCAAGGTGACTTGCTGACTGGCGACGCCCTCCCTCGGCTTGACGATGCACGGAAAAAGCGCCTCGTCCGCCACCTGTGCCAGCACCGTCTTATCGCAGACGACGGCATGCCATAACACATCGAGCCCTCGGCTTTGCAAGCTGGCGCGCATTTCCGCCTTGTTCTTTGCGCGATACGTTACATGCCAGTTTTTGCGCGGAAGATTGAAATAATCGGCAATGATGGCAGTGCTGGTTTGCAGATGATCGCTGTTGGAAAAAACCGCCGCCGGGGCTTGCAGACGACAGGTGAGCAACCCCATCACGGCCAGTGGATTGAACACATCGCAAGCGATGATTTCGCTCGGATAAGCGGCAAGCCCGGCCTGGTTGAAATGCTGCTGGTGGGCTTCGGCATGGTCGGTCAACAGAACGACCGACAAACCGAGGCGCCGTGCCGCCGGGATAAAGCCATCGTTGATCGAATCGGTCGGCACATGGGCCAGAATAATCAGCTCTTGCATGAAACTCTCCATAAAAATCGGTTTGTAACGTCAATACGAAGGACTGCCTTGGCAAGCGCCAGGCAAATGAGGAATAAAGAAATGGTCGAGCGGGATCAGTACGCGAATGCTAGACAGTGAGTTCGGCAGGCGTATGTCCGGATAGACGCGATATACAAGCGCCCGGTAAGGCGGGGCTGGCGAGTGCGTAAAACGAAACTGCGAATTGAAAGGAAAAGCGTGTTACTCGATGAGCACGTATCCGCATGGAATTCTCCTGAGTTGGAAGCCGCTATACATCAAAAAGGGCGGGCTGCCTCTCCCAGAGAATGGGCGCGGTGGCTGGCGTTGGGGGGTTATGTGGCCAAAACCGTTAGAAGCAGTTTGTCCACGAAAGACACGAAAAACACGAAATCAATCGAACTGCTGTATCTATATTGGCCGTTAAAGCATTGCAAAAAAGTCATGGTAGCGATTGCAATGAATTCAGCATAATGCAAATGAGAATTGTTCGCAATAAGAAATAATTAATTTATTTGCATCGTCCTGAAAACAGCGATTGGTCCACGAAAAACAAGAACCATGTCAAAGAGACGCCAAATTGAAAATCCCTACTCAAGGGACGAAGGACGGTATAGAGCGGTTTGC
>CBINHE010000133.1:0-9565 GCA_966250375.1 uncultured Oxalobacteraceae bacterium | reverse complement strand
CACGTGCGCTCCTCGGCCCGACCTTGGCTCCCTTACACCGGATCCGCAAACCGCTCTAGATGTGTGGCTCAACAGTAGCAACGTTTCAATATTGGAAATTTTATCCCGCGCTATTGCAAAGAATTTTCAGAAACACAATGTTCCGCCTTCGATCGATTTCTCACTGGACTGGGCTAGCCTTGGGCGATGAGTAGCGTTCATGACAATAAATCATGAATTTATTGGGACCTATCGGCTGTAATTGCCACTTATCAAGTCAAATGGCGCATAAGTTTTTACATAGGAGGAACATGTTTCCGTCTACACAATTCCATGGCAATAGGAAATTACCAGCATTGGAAGTCCCTTCCTCCTCTACAGTTCAAACTCATGCCCCGTCCAAAAAGAACTACCTTGTCTCGCCAGACACGATTTTTAATTCCTCATCCCTCGAAAAGCTTTTTTCAGGAGAACAATTATTTTTTAACAATGGAAGATTAAGAGCATCTTATGATTGCGCCGACGATGTCATTCGTTTATGCAGCGATCACCCGAAATACGGCAAGTATTCCAATGTTGAAAGTGTGTGGCTAACCAAAGAAAATCCTTTGGCAGAAGTAAAGCGCGATACTTTGCAATTGCTAATAAAAGAAAATCTCTTTCTACCAGAAACAGAAAAACTTTCATTACAGGCACCACCGTACCCATCGCGGGCTTTATTACACAGAAGTCAGTAACTTATGATCGTGCACGAAACAACTTCCCGATTTGTCTCGCGTCCGGCGGACGCATTGCCGCATTGCCCCCTCGCTTGTGTGGCTCGCCACACAGCGCTCGGGACGGTGGAGCGGGGAATTCATGCGACATGGTGAAGCAGGGGTTTCGTGGTGCATATGCACCACGCCTGCGTAACGGCATTGCCTTGCAAGGCAATGCGCCCTCCGCATGCCCGCGTAACGGTGCTCCCTTGCAAGGGAGCGCTCCCTCCTTGCACTGCATCCCGCTGAACACGTCCAAATCGAGAAGTGATTCCGTGCACGATCCTTATGCGACGGAGAGCCTACGTGTTCCCTCCCTTGCAGGTATGCAAGCGCAGACCGTTACGCATGCTGCACGAAACTCCTGCTTCACCATGCCGTCCGAATTCCCTGCTACCCTTGCCAGTCGAAAAAAAACCATCGATTCCATTGTCACGTTATGGGTGAGGATTGGTATAACGGATACGCCGTCAACGCTTGGCGAGATATTGCCGGCCCGACCGGGCCGCTTCCCGGACGAGCCATCCTTCGGCCCTGCCGGGTCTGATACCACCATCCGCATCAGCGGATTCAATAGCGGTATGGATTATCGGGACGATGGTCACGGCGATTCAGGATGCCGTCGCCATCGCGGTCACGATCATGGCGATTGGGAACACCATCACGATCCATGTCTTGCCGGCCTCCCCGAGAACTGTACACGCCGCGGCTTTTTACCGGTGTCCAGCCGCCGCGGTTGAGTTGCCATCCACCGCCGCCCTGACGCCATTCGGGACGTTGATATACATAACCGGAACGTGCCCGCTCCCAGTGACCTTGCGACCACTGGTGATGTCTACCATCCCAGTTCCAGTAACCGGGCGCCCATTCATATCCGCGCCGTGGCGCCGGGACGACCTCATAACGCAACGGCGGGGGCGCATTACCAATAACGATATTGAAGCCGACCTGGGCGAATGCCTGGGCCGGAATAAAGGCGGCAGTGCCGATAGCGATTGCTACGGCAGCGACGAAAATTCGTTTCATGTCAGTCTCCAAGAGGTGGTGTACGAGTCACTTTATCGTGTTCGAGCAAGGCCACAAGCACTGATGCATTTGCTTACGATTGAAACATCTGACGCCCGGATTGTATCGAAAGATACAAAAGCCGGGCCTACCCTACAGGGCTTTGCCGTGATATGTTTTGCCCGGCGGCGGCGCCACTGGTTTGACGCGTGCCTCTGCCAATAGCCGGGCGCACTCGCTGTTTTCTCGTGGCCCGGCATTGATCAAGGAGAGCAGGGCAGCGACCGGCGCCAAGGCGGCCAGCGCGATCGAGTTTGACTTGCTTGTCGCCGAAATGGCCTTCCATCGCAAACGGCGGTGTCTCCGGCAACACGATGCCGGTCAGCGCATACAGCCGGGCCATGTTCACGCCGGACAGTTTCAGGCGCATGTCGAGTGCCGCCAAGTCAGTCGGCTTGGTGAGCGTGCCTTCGACAGCGATCACGGTTTTCCCCATGCGCAGATGGGCCATGATCGGGTAGGGCGCGGTTAGATGTGAATCGCCCCGCGGCGGTTCTAACGGAATGGACGCCCTCTTTCAAAGCGGCATAAGTGGTACATCTCCAATCTCGCTAACTTTGAAAGTATCAAAGGTTCGCGATAATCGTTTCTTCCGTCAGGTGGTCCAGTTTCAAGAACACCGGACCGTCGCCGTTTGCAACTCGCGGTAAAACTCCATCATCATCTGACCGCTCCAGTAATCGCATTCAATGAAGCGCTCGCCTCTGTTATTTGTGGTGTAGCCACCGAACGGGCCGGTCACATACGCGCAGGCCGGGCCGTTGTAGTCCTTGATCAGCGGATTGATCTGGAAGCATTCGATGCCGGACAGTTCCGCACCCGCGTGATACGTCATGCTGCAGCCGTCGCCGGCATTGGTCGGGTTTTCGTAGGTGCCAAACAGATAGCCGGACGAGGGCAGGGCAGGCCGAGCCGACCGGCCGCGCCAGTCGACAGGATCACGGTCTTGGCGCGAATTACGTGGAAGTTACCCGTGCGGCAGTCGAAGGCCATCGCGCCGGCAAGCGCGCGGTCGGCGAGCATCGCGTCGATCTGCAGATTGGCGTGACCAAGCGCGATGCCGTAGTCGTTTTCCAGAATCAGGAAAATGTCGCGGCCGGCCAGGTCTTCCTTGCGCAGACGCTCGCCGATTTCGTCGGGCAGGTGTCGGTTGGATAATGCAAAAATCGCTTACGGATACGAACCGAAGAGAGCTCAGTCGCTTCCCGCGAGAATTCGAAAGCGCAGATCCAGACGATCCTGCACTTGAAGTGCGCCACCGAGAACAGAAAAAGGCACGATCCCAAAGTCGGTTTGGTTGAACGCCATGCGTCCGCTCACAACGATTCTGTCTGGAAGGATTTCCATCTGCACCGGAATCTCCCATTCACGGGTCATTCCATGCAGCGTCAGTGACATACGCAACATTGATCGCTCGGCATCTGCGAGGACGATGTGAATGAGCGCAAAGGGAAAGCGCTGCGATTCAAGGACTTTCTCCTGCATGTTGCGACGCGTGCCTTCAATCGCCTCCGGCGACGGCTGTGTGTCGAATTTCGCTTCGGCGCGCAGCCCCGGTTCGTCCAGCGTGAGCTGATCGAGCGCGATGTACAGGTCTGATCGTCCCTCCTTTAACGCGACATAACCTTGCACGTGGTGGCTTGCGACCACATGCTCGTGCCCAAGGCGAGCAAGCACGCCGGCGCGATGGACTTCGATTACCACAAGCGATTGGTGCGGATCCACGCGCAACACTTTTCCGCCACGCGTTTCGATTTGTCGGTAATAGGACTCGGGAAAGCCTGCAGGCATCCGTACATGCTCCAGCGCGGGTGAAGGAACCTGCGGAACGCAGGCGGCCAGCAGGGCGGCGAACATCAGGAGCAGGCAAGCCCGACGTCTTTCAATCGGCAATATGTTTCTCATTCTTAGTATCATTTTCATATCCGCAACAATGGCGGGCATGGCCACGACGTGCTGGAAATTGTAGCGCAGGCCGAGCGTGGGTTGGTGCCTTGGGAACGAATTAACTCCTATCAGCGCAAACATAACCAGCGTGGACGGCGCTTTGGCTGAGACGTGCAAGCACGTCAAGCAGGTGTTGAAAGATGTGGTGGACTCAAAGCTAATCGAGCCAAAAAATAGCTTTTCCGCGCGACGGAGTTTGGCATCGCTGGGCCTCCCGACCCATTGTGGACCTCCAGACGCACACAGACCGGCCTCCGTGATATTTCTGAAAACGGAATTTCCTAGGCAACCCAAGTATCTAGCTTTTGGCGGCATTTCTCGCAATTACGTTATCTGCTGCTGACTCCGCATCTTGAATCGGTTGATGAAGTGCCTGAGTCGAGTAAATAGGTGCGGACGGCATCGGCATGCCGAGCATTGTCCCCTTTATATCGCTCGTATCGACAGTCACGCTCATCGAAAGGCCGATTCGTAAAGGATGCTGCACCAGTTCTTTAGGATCAAGGGCAATTCGTACCGGCACACGCTGAACGACCTTGATCCAGTTCCCGGTGGCGTTTTGCGCAGGCAGCAGCGAAAAGGCGCTTCCTGTGCCAGCAGACAGACCCAATACCCTTCCGTGGTATTCCACTTTTCCGCCGTACATGTCGGCTTCCAGTATTGCCGGCTGGCCGACACGGATGCTCTTCAATTCCGACTCCTTGAAGTTCGCGTCGACCCATAACTGATCCAGCGGCACAATCGACATCAACGGCGTGCCAGGCGCCACGCGGCTGCCCAACTGCACATTACGCTTGGCGACATATCCAGACACCGGCGCAGCGACGGAATTGCGGCGCACCGCAAGCCAAGCCTGGATGAATTCGGCCTTGGCGGCAAGCACGGCAGGATGACGCGTGAGAGTGACGCCGCTCACTGCGGCCTTCGCCGCGTCTGCTTGTCTGAGCGCGACATCGAGTGCCGCCTGGGCATTTTTGACGGCTTGCCGCGTATGTGCGACGTCTTCGCCAGAAACCGTATGATCGGCAGCCAACGGGCTACGGCGTGCCAAGTCGTCTTCGGCCTCCTTCAATGCCAGCTTGCGCATTTCCGTAGCCGCATCGTACTGGGCTACATTCGCATAACGTTCGCGCTGCTGACGTACCGCTGCGCCCAATCGCGCTTCAGCCTGTGCGAGTAACAGATCGGCGTCGACCGGATCGAGCTTGATCACGTCGGCACCCGCATTGACGAACTGCGTCTCGTCGGCACGGATCTCCGACACATTGCCAGTCACCTGCGAAGAGAGCGTCACCAGATTGCCGCCGACATACGCATTGTCGGTTTCCTCCCGCTTGGACAGCACCAGCGTCGAATAGACTGCATAGATGATAGCTGCGGCAATGAAGAAAAGCGTAATGCCGATCAATGCCAGTTTTCGCCTGTTTGCCAATTGCGATTCCTTATCGTGATTGCTCATGGTTCGATTTCAAGTCAATTTATGGATTGGGCAAGAGGAGCAGTCGTCTTGGCGGATTCATTCCGGTATTCGCCGCCAAGTGCCTTGTTAAGTGACACTTCTGCCAGAAGACGTTGCTGCTGCAATTGAAGGTTCTTGTTCTTGTCCTTTTCCTGCAATGCGGTTAATTGCGCTGCGAGCAAGGAGGCGCTGTCTGCAAGGCCTTGCCGCAGCTCGGTCTGCGTAGCACGCAAACTCGCCTCGCTGGAGGCGAACGAGTGGCCCTGATGCCGGATTTCGCGTTCCACGCCTTGCAAGGCGGCGCCAGCCTGCGATACATCGCGCAACACGTTCAAGATGCTTTGGTTGTAATCGGCGATGACTTCATTGCGCTCACTGAGGGCGGAACCCAAGTGTCCCTTCAAAATCTTGCTGTTGAAGAGGGGAAGGGATAGTGCCGGCTCGACGAAGTAGGTGCGGCTTCCTGCTCCAACCAGGTGGCCGAGCGATAGCGCAGCTTGGCGCTATCGTCGACCAACTCTTGCTGCAGCGCGGCCATTTCGCGCACCTGAACGGCATCGTGATCATTGGGAATGGCGACACATCCGGCGAGGGTAACCAAGAGGGCAAGAGCTGGCACAAGTCGCTGCGGCGACATGACCGTGTCGCGGCCAACCGGCACAGACAAACAAGATGACTTTGAACTTCTCATAATCTATTCCATTGCCGCATGATCGACGACTTCCATGGTTTTTTTGTCGGAGGGGCGTATCAGCAGTAATAAGGGAATGACGGCAAGCGTCATGATGAACATCAGCCAGAAGTCGTCGACGTAGGCGATGATCGACGCCTGTCGGGTCAGCTCGCCGTTCAACAATTCCGCTCCTGCTGAATTCCTCATGCCAAATACGGAAGCAACGGCGGGGTCTTGCAGTGCTGGATTGGCGATGTTGATTTTTTCCGCCAGCGATGCGTGAACAATCTGCGTGTTGCGAACCAAAAACGCCTGCGCCATGGCGATGCCGATGCTGCTGCCGATATTCCGGATCAGGCTATAAATGGCCGTACCTTCCGCGCGCATGGCCGGAGACAAAGTGGAAAAAGTGGCGGCACTCAAGGGAACGAACACCAGTCCCAGACCGATGCCCTGGATGACGCTCGGCCAGACAATATGGCTTTGTTCGAGCACCAAGGTGTACTGGCTCATCTGCCACAGAGAAAAGGCGGTGATGGCAAATCCGGTGGCAAGGAGCAGTCGCAGGTTCACCCGTCCGACCAGTTTGCCGACGACCATCATCGACAACATGGTGCCCAGACCACTGGGAGCGCTGACCAGCCCCGCCGTCATCGCAGGATAATTCATCAGTCCTTGCAGCAAGGACGGCGTCAAGGCCCGTGTCGCAAACAGCACCATGCCGACCACGAAAATGAAAAGCAGACCGGTCACGTAATTGGGGTTCTTCAGCAGTCGATAGTCAAAAAACGATTTGCCTCCGGGCGTGAAGACAGTGTGTGCGACAAAGTAGCAGAAGCTGATGGCGAAGATAAGGGCTTCGATCCAGGTTTCCCTGGATGCGAACCAGTCGTTCTGTTCGCCGCGGTCGAGCAGCATCTGCAATGCACCTATGGCCAAGCTCAAGGTGGCAAATCCGAACATGTCGAAGCGCATGCCCCGGGCAGCGCGATCGGCTTTGATGTATTTCCAGACCCCATAGAACGCCAGAGCGCCGACCGGAACATTGATGAAGAACACCCACCGCCAGTCATACTGATCCGTCAGCCACCCTCCCAGAGTCGGGCCAACGATCGGTCCGATCATCACGCCCATGCCCCATACCGCCATCGCTGATCCGTGCTTTTCCTTTGGGTTGATGTCGAGCAGAACTGCTTGAGAAAGCGGCACCAGGGCAGCACCGAACAGTCCTTGCAGCAACCTTGCCAATACGATCTGCAGCAAGGATGCCGATATTCCGCACAGCACAGATGCCAATGTAAAACCGGCAATCGAGAGCAGGAAAATATTCTTCCTGCCGAACCGGTCTGACAGCCACCCCGTCAACGGCGTGGCAATGGCAGCCGCGACAATGAAAGAAGTCAGCACCCAGGTGATCTGATCCTGTGACGCGGACAGGCTACCCTGCATATGAGGAAGCGCAACGTTGGCGATCGTGCCGTCCAATGCCTGAATGATCGTCGCCAGCATGATCGAAATCGTGATCATCCGACGGTTAATGAACTCGCCGCCCTCATCAGGATTGGCTGCTGCCTCGCTCATAAACTCGACTCGATTGCGTCATGCAGGGATTCGAGCAGATCCGTGGCCGCCTGCAGTTTCGACTTGTCGACTTTACCCAACAGCTCCCGGCGGAAGGCGTCCGCTTGAACCTTGACCGTGGAATAGAGTTTTGTGCCGCTTTCGGTCAGAACAACGAGCTTGACTCGCCTGTCCGTCTCGGACGGCACGCGCATCACGAGCTCCGCCTTGACCAAACGGTCGATCATGCTGACCATCGTTGCATCTTCAACACCAAGCCGAACCGCAAGTTCAGTCTGTGATAACGGAGATTTCGCTTTCGCGACGTTGGCAATGGCCATCCAGCCCGCTTGACCAATGCCCAAGTCCTTCAAGCGACGGTCGAGGGCTAGACGCCAAAGGCGCGCCGTATTGTGGAGAACTGTAGAGAAGCGTTCTTCCAGAGAAGACATTGATTTACCATCTAAAGGTTAGATATCTAACTTTTAGAATACCATTCTTTTCTTTCGGCAGCAAACAGCGCGTTCAGTGGTGAGACAATTCTGGGCGTATTAGGCTCTGTTGACGTTTTGCCGGCAGTAAAATTGGGCGCTTTGCACAGCCGCGATGATCCAATGCAACGCCCCCGCCAAGACAAAGTTAAGCGATCAAGAATGGGAAATCATTGCTGCGCTGCTTAAAACAATAGCCGGTGTTCCCAGCAGCCAATCGGCTGCCTGTCGTCGGTTTGTCGACGACGGCATTGCACCGCTGATTTTCTGATATTGGCATAATTTGACATAATATAAATTATACGAAATTCAGGAATCAAAAATCATAGACATTTAAACAACGCTCACGCAAACACATGAGCCAAAAAGGATAACGAATCCCGGAATAAAGCAGATAACCACGCCGCAGCAGCTCAGAACGAAGCGCGTGACGAACATCTTTTTACATCCTCGGCGTCATTTCCAACACAATGTCAAAGCGTGCTGCGAGTTCGCCGCGATGTTCCTTGCAGGGTAAAAACGGCACCATTACTGATGCGCGCTGCTTGGGGTTACGGATGTTGCGCAAAACACCATCACGTTCGTTGAGCGGGTGGCCTTGCACATACAGCTGGGTGGTCAGCAATTCCCGACCACCCCTGCGCAACTTGACGTGAATATGCGGGGTGCGTCCGGGATACGGCACCGGCTTGAGGGTGCGGAACCGGTATTGGCCAGTCTGATCGGTCTCAAAGCGGCCAAAGCCCTGAAAGTTTGCATCGTTTCTGCTGCTGGCATCGGCCGAATGAATGTAATGGCCGTTGTGATCGGCTTGCCAGATTTCGATCATCACCCCACGCAAGGGATTGCCGTGCAGATCAAGAATGCGCCCGGTCAAATGGGTAATCTCGCCCGCCGCCGGCCCGTTGTGGTCGGCAACAATGACCAAATCGTTATCCTGGTCGAGCGGCAGCTGATCGGGATAAAACGACCCTTCCGATTGCGCCGCGCCATAGGTCCATTCCAGCCGCAGCAGCCTAGCCATCTGCTCCAGCAGCTTGTCCGCGTCGAGCGGCTTGGGAAGAAAGGCATTCATCCCGGCTGCCAGGCTTTGTGCGCTGTCACTGGCCGACATCGCCAGGATCGGCACTTCCCGGAAGGCTTCCCGTTGACGCAGCAGGCGCGCGACTGCCAGTCCATCTAGCTCTGGCATGGCGATATCCATCAGGATCAGATCCGGCCGCAGCCGTTGTGCCATCTCCACCCCTTCACGGCCGTTCGCTGCCTCGGTCACCTCGAAGCCAAGCGGTGCCAACAGATCGGTCACCACTGCCCGGTTCTCGGCGATATCGTCCACCACCAGGATCTTTTTGCGCGGCTTGCCGGCAGCGGCCAGGCGTTTGCGAAAACGCCGTCCCCAATCGGTTTTGTACAGCGTTACCATGGCCGGCATGTAAAGCGCCTTGCGCAGGAAAGCATGGCCAACCTTCGACATGCGCGGCTTGCCCCTGACTGCTGTTCCCAGCCTTTGGCCTTGCGCCAGTGCCGTAGATCCTTGCAGCAGTCGCCCCCCTACTTGGCTGGTGCTGCTGCCAAGAGCCATAGGGTTATACACAAATATGAAACTCAATTTTATTCCCGTAACATCTGCAAA
>CBINHE010000132.1:0-9637 GCA_966250375.1 uncultured Oxalobacteraceae bacterium | reverse complement strand
AATAAAATTGAGTTTCATATTTGTGTATAACCCTATGGGCTAGGGTGGGGATGGGTTAAAACAGCAGCGATATAAAAACCCATCCCCATCCCAACCTTCCCCTTGAAGGGGACGGAGTGCTCACCATACGAGCGTGGCCATAATTTCTGGCTTCTGTGTATTACTGCGCAGACCCTGACAATTACGCATCCAACGCAGGGTTGTTTCTGAATGGTCGTCAATGGATGAATTGGTGTAAGCACTCACTCACTCACTGACTGAGTGTCAGGATAGATGTCCCCGTGCGTATCAGATGGCCAATCTGTACTCGCCCCCACCGTTTGTACGCCTGCATACGACAGCAGCCTTTCCTCTCGTTGCGCCAGCTTCTGTTTCGGCTCACCCATTGGGTGACCCCTCAAATTCGTCGCCCCCGGTTTGACTGCCTTTCGGCAGTTTCGCACGGGGTCAACTCAGGTTTCAGGCTTATTTCTGGAACCAAAATGCGTACATGACCACTTATTCAGTGATATTGGCAGATTGCCTACGTCGCCTGTTAAGTTAATTCAGTTTTGCTGACTACCAGGCATGCCGTACATGCTGTTGCATCATCTCGACGCCTGATATAGGGGAGGCGGGGGCTAAGTACGTCTATTCGCAAAACACCCCTTGACTAAATAAAAGAGAAACTTAAATGTCTTTCATATCTAAGCTGTCTATTCCCATAATATTCCAACACAAGCCCTCTACAAAACCAGATACCACGTCAGTTACACCGACACCTGCAAAGAGTGGCGGCATTGCATCCCATTTTGGTTTATACGGCTCCAAGAAGAGACTTCCTACTCCTCCAACAATTCCTCACAAAAATCACAGGCACATTGACGATACCGCGCGGGCCGAGATTAGCGCCATCGATCAAGAAATCCAGGCAGCGTTCAGCCATCCGGACAAGGCAAGTTCCATCGCGGCGATATTGACGAAACTACTGGATAAACCATTTTTTCAGCCCGCTATGCAGATACAAAACGAAGAGATGGACAAGCTCTTTGCCGAGCTCGATAAGTGTCCTATCAATCCCAAGGACGGCGAAGCCGGGCAATATGCGGAAACGTTAATTCAAGGCTATAGCACTCTTCAAAAAAAATATAACCCTAGTGCCGGAGTGATCGATAAAGAAGCAGAGCTTGCAAAGACGATCACGGACTACCTCAAGTCAAACAGATCAAATAAAGCGAACTTTGAGCGCAAACTCGCAAGCACATTAAACGTGGATAGTGGCCAACGAGGCTCTGCGCAAAAGATGGCGCTGGAAACGTTTACAAAAGCCTTTCCCCTCATCATATCGGACGACAAGAATCATTTGAATGTGCTTAAAAAGCTCATCGATACCTTGCCGAATCTGGAGCATCACGCGATCCTTGAGCGAAATGCTCAGCGGCGCGGATTACGTGTGCTTGAGAAATCTCTCGGCGATTTGCCATCTAATGACGTTGCTGAAATTTTAGTGCATCAGATGAACGGCATTGGCGATTTAAGCCAGAAACTGAGTCGGCACAAGATTAATTCCATGAATGGTGCGGTCACGTTTATCGGAGTAACAGCCTTAAACATGTTGTTGGGCGACTACAATGGAAGCATGGCCAGAATAGCGATGGGGATGCCCAAACTAGATATGGCAGCCATTGAGAAGCAGCCCCAAGGCACAGCACTGTATATGCTGAAAGATCAGTTGACCAAATTGCGGAAGGATTGGGGTAACGTCACTCCAGCCAATCAGCAACAATTAAAAGAGGCATTCAAAAACCTGCAAAGTAGTTATAACGAGCTTTTGGGAACAAAGAAGCCGACTTTAAAGCGGTTTTTTAATGACAGTTTTATTGATCCTTCAAAATTCCAGGCCAAACCGAATGCGACCGTAGAACTGCGAAAACGATTTCATCATAGTGCCATCGCACCGATCACATCAAGGTTGAAACCTGTCACCAATCTTTCTAATATTTCTGGCGTGCCCGGATACGCGACAGCAACAACCCCGCAAAAAGAATTGGTTGATCTTCTTGTTCGCTATCACACGGAAGCGAAAAGAGCCGGCGTGCCAGGCACAAAGTTTCCTACCGGGTTTCTCGGAAATTTTATTGAGAAAACAAGCAATCCAGAATTTGCGAATGCAGCGGCGATTGTGTGCAAGGCTTTTGATCGCGTAATGGAGATGCCTGAATATAGAAATCAGAATAGCAAGGTTCGGCTATTAAGCCAGATCGTGGAAATGACGAACAGGTTGGCAGTTGGTGATGAAACCTTTGTTCAAGCCTTTGTTTCGACGTGCCGGCTTGCCGACGAAAATTGTCACAACAACGCACGTCAGATTTTCAAGGCGCTGGCATATTCGGTTATCACCGACAAAGCATTGAAAGGTGAAGATGGGCTGAACAACAATGGAAATTTGCTGACGTTGGCGAGAAGCTTTTTCCATGAGCAGGAATTAAAGGCGGCCACTCGTGAGCTGATAACGCACAATGAAAATATATCCAGCCGCATAGGAATTGAAGTTGAACTCGGCAATGCCGTCGAAATTGCGCTGGGAAGAAAATTTGGGATACCGGACCCCATTCAGGGAATGGGCTATACCGATACGGTAACGGAAATAGTCACGCCGGAGAGGCTAAAGTTAATACAAGACAATATCGAAGAAAGAATAAGTAAGAAAGACGCTTTCATCGGTTTCCTGATGGAGTGGACGCCTTTGACGACAAAAATCACGGAGGATCCCGCCTTCAAGAAAAATGTAGGCAAAAAAATCTCGGAAGAAAAGGACAAATTTAATCAGGCCGCGGATGCGTATTTTGAGATAGAGGGAAAAGCAAGCGACGAGCAGGAAATGGCATTTGAGGCTGCCGGGGTCGCATTCACAATCGCCGAAAGAGAAACCGCCACCAATGTTTTGCGGGCAACAGTGGAGAGTCTGGTAGACAATCATGCTGCGGGAGGAGACTTGGGCGATGAGGCAATGTTTGGCTCTGCCAGCGCTAATACCAATATGACGAACAGCGCGAATGCCGACAATGAAATCCAGCAAACGCTGTAATAGTCAGTTGTAGCGACAGGACCATAGGGCGCATCGCGATGCGCTGGATGGTTCTCTCCTCCCTGCGCCAAGCCATCAACCTGACCGGTCAGCTCGCAATTTGAAGAGGGGTACGCATACCTCGCTGGGCGCATTTGAACTGATCGAGGACGGGGCGAAACCCAATCGAATTCGGTATAAGCCGATTTCGCGGTGATTTCAGCAGTCTCGTAACTTTGTAGAGCGGATTGGCGTTGCAAGCTGCAGGATGTATCAAACCATTCGGCGCATCGCGATGCGCCCTACGAGTTCTGAAGGAGTGGGGGGAGTACGGATTCGGTTGCTCTACAATTGTGTATGTTGGTGTTGGAGGTGCTGCATCGTGAGGTATCTCTCTATCCAGATTAAAAATCAATAGTCAGAGAAAGAAAATTCACCAATGAACCGCTCTAGAGACGATTTATTTCAAGACATAGCTAAAGAACTTGGTCATAGCTTCGATAGCGAGATGCGCATTGGCGGCAACTATGTGCCGGTTGTCGAGAACGGTGCCGAAGTCTACGTCAGCGGACAAATACCACGTATTGAAAACACAGTCGTCGTTACAGGGCGGGTTGGTGGAGACGTCTTACTCGAGCAAGGTCGTTACGCAGCAAAAATTTGCACGATGCGCGCTTTGGCAATTCTGCGTCAGTCACTCGGAGGTCTCGGCCGCATCAAGAAAATCCTTCGTATAACTGTCTATGTACAGTGTGCGCCAGACTTCACGCAGCAGAGTGAAATCGCTGATGGGGCTTCGGAAATTTTGTATTCCATTTTCGGCTCCGCAGGCGTGCATACAAGAACATCGGTCGGGGTTTATCAACTGCCAAAGAATGCCTCAGTCGAAATCGACATGATTGCTGCGATTGAGTCTTCCTCAGAAAATCGCAACGATTAACTTGCGAAGGGGAGACAATTGGCAGCGCGGTACTACGCCGGCAACGTCACTCTGAAGCAGCTTCCTCGCTCGCGCTGCAGGCAAACCACATCGCCGCCATGCCTGCGCGCAATCTGCCTGACCAGGCTCAAGCCCAAGCCGACGCCGCCATCGCGTTCACGCGCGCCCGGCAAGCGGTAAAACGGCGCAAAAATATTTTCCCGCTCCTGCGGCGGTATGCCGCTGCCACCGTCGCATACATCCAGTTGCACGCTGCCGGCCGATGTTGCGTTGAGCACGACTTCAATTGGCGTGCCGCCGCCATGACGCTTCGCGTTTTCGAGCAGATTGCGCACCATGCGGCGCAATAATTTCGGGTCGCCATGCAGATTGATTGCGTGCGCCGCAAGCTGGGCCTCGACCCTTGCACATTCCTCTGCCACCAGCGCTGTGAAATCGATCGCTTCGGCAATGGGTACCGGGTCGGTCGCGGCATCGAGCCGGCTGGCCAGCAAAATCTCGTCGATCAGTTGATCCAGTTCGGCGATGTTGCGCGTCAATTCGCCGTGCATGACGGATTGCGGCGAAGAGGGTATCAATTCCACCGCCATGCGGATGCGTGCCAGCGGCGAGCGCAACTCATGCGATGCATTCGCCAGCAGATTTTTTTGTGCGGTGACCAGGGTCTCGATGCGTGCGGCGGAGCGGTTGAAACTTTCGGCCAGGCGTGCAACTTCGTCATTGCCTTCCACCGCTACGCGGGTGGAGAGTTGTCCCGCACCCAGCGCATCGACGCTGGTCTGCAAGCGTTCCAGCCGTCGCGTCAGACGGCGCACGATCGGGTAGGCGCCGATGCCAACCGCCAGTGCAATGATGACCAGCGCGGCGATCAGGCTTATCGGCGGCCGATGCCGCGGGAGGCGGATACGCTGCCCCACCAGCCAGCGGCCATCCGGCAATTTCAATGCGAATACGGGAGGACGTCCGCCCAGCCAGCCGTTGCTGGTTTGTGCCGGATCCGGCGGCGGCAAGCGACGTCCTACGGCGGCGATTTTTTCGCCATTCGGTGTATAGAGCGCGAGGTCGGCATGCATGCGCGGATACCAGCGCTGCAATGCCGCTTGCTGTGCTTCGCGCGATGCGGTGGCCGGCGGCAAGCTTTCGGCGGCAAATTCCGCGAAAGTTTCCAGATGTTGGCCAACTTGTGCCGGGTCGGGATTCATGCGCCAAGCTGCGACGAAAAGAATCGCGATGACCGCCAGGCTGACCAGCACCGCCAGATAGATGCGGATATATAGTCGCTGCGACCAACGGGACAGAGAGAAGCCTTTAAACATCCTGCGCCTTTGAGAACACGTAACCGGCGCCACGCACTGTGATGATCCGTTTAGGCTGCTTCGGGTCGTCTTCGATGGTCGCGCGCAGACGGCCGATATGCACATCGATCGAGCGATCGAATGCTTCCAGCGGTTCGCCCTTGACCGCATCCATCAACTGTTCGCGCGACAATACCCGCCCGGGACGTTCTGCCATCGCGACCAGCAAATCGAATTGATATGCGGTCACCGCGCGTTCCTGTCCATCCAGCCGCAATGAACGCGCATCCAGATCGATTTCCAGGCGGCCGAATCGTAGCGTGCGCGGTGCAGCGGCTGCTTGGCCTTGCTGCCGCCGCAATACTGCGCGCAAGCGTGCCAGCAGCTCACGCGGCTCGAACGGTTTGGGGACGTAATCGTCGGCGCCCAGTTCCAACCCCACCACGCGATCCATCGGATCGCCTTTGGCGGTCAGCATCACGATCGGAATGGCGCCGATCGGCGGCGCTTGCGCACGAATTTGCCGGCACACCTGCAGGCCATCGGCATCCGGCAGCATCAAATCGAGCAGAACCAGTGAAAACGGCTGCGCCGGCGCGGCAAGCTGCAACTGCGCAAGACCCTCGTGCGCGGTCTCGGCATGCTGTACCTCGAATCCGTTCTGGTTAAGGTAGGTGGCGACCATCCCGGCCAGGCGATGGTCATCTTCAATCATCAAGAGGCGTTGGGCCATGCGCTATTTATCCTGCGCTGTGAAGTCTTGACTTCACAGCGCCTTGTTTTTTTCTCCCTCGCGGGCGGGAGAGGGTTGTGGGTGTAGCCGCGTTCAGCCTTTGCGTTCCATGCGCTTCTTGAAACGTTCGGCTACCTTGGCGCGCTGCTCCGGCGTCAACACTTCAGCGGCATCAGCCAATGCCTGTGTCTTGCGCTTGGATATCTGTTCTGCCAGTTGCGATTCACTTGCACGGATTTTCTCCAGGGCCGCACGATCGATCGTCGGCTGTGACAGCACTTTGGCGACTTGCTGGCGTGCGGCGCGATGCTGTTCATGCAGCGGACGCAGGTCGTTCATGGCGGCTTTGGCAATCGCGCGGACCTTGGTTTTTTGCTCGGGCGTGCCATCGGGCAGCATGCGCTCGATCATGCGGTCGATGTGCTTGTCGGCAGTTGCCGGATCCATCGGCCCATGCATACCCATGCCGTGGTGGCGATGGCCTTCGCGCGGGCCATCGCGGGCGTGACTGATGCCGACGATCGACATGGCGCCGATCACGGCAGCGGCCGCGCCGGCCAATGCCCAGCGGCGGCCGCGCCTTTGTTGGCTTGGCGTGGATGCAGATTGGGTATTGTTGCCGTTGCGTTGTGACGCGTTTTGCTCGTTCATGCTGATTCCTTTGCTTGTCAGGTTGTGCATGACATTAACGTTTCATGCATGGTGACACTGTAGAGGGATCGCATTGCTGAACATTGAGCGCTCTGTAAAGTTTTGTAAAGCGGCGGTGCTTCAGGGATTGGCTGCTGTCTTCATTTTCGCATTATCGCCTGCAACTACCACCGTCATTTTCGCTGGATCGATCACCTTGCGGAACGCAGCGTTGACTTGGTCGATGGTCAGCGCGGCTATCTTGTCCTCGAACTCCTTGCTCCATGCAAACGTGCGGCCCAGATACACATAGTTATTCCAGCCTTGCGCGAGCGCGCCATCCTGCGCGCGCGTCTGCATCCGCTGTTGCAGCAGTCCGGATTTGGCACGCGCCAATTCTTCCGCGCTAAAGCCGTCTTTCACTGCGCGCGCCAGTTCATCCTTGATCGCTGCATCGAGCCGTGCCAAATTTTGCGGGGCGGCAATCGCGCTGACCGTGAAGCTGGCGTCGCGGTCCAGCGAGCCGACGTTCAAGGATGATCCGCCACCATAGGACAAGCCGTCTTTTTGACGAATCCGTTCCATCAGGCGCGAGTTAAGGCCAGCGCCGCCGAATATATGATTGGCAACCGACAGAGCAGGAAAGTCAGGATCGTCGTCACGCAGATTCAGATTGATGCGCGCCGTATAGAAACCGTTTTCCTTGTCCGGCGTGTCGATACTCTTGCGGATCGCAGTGACGTCGGCATGGCGCTCGGCAACGCGCGTGTACGGCAACGCACTCTTCCAGTTGCCAAATACGTCTTCCACGACCTTGGTGATGGCGCCCGCATCGAAGTCGCCCACAATCGACAATTCGGCTTTGGAGGCACCGTAGAAATTTTTATGGAATGCTTTTACATCATCCAATGAAACTGCTTTCACGCTGGCGATCGTTTCGTCGATCGTCTGCGGCGCGCGCCAATCGCCCTTCGGATATTGATTGAAATGCTGCGACATTGCCTCCTGCGCCAGCGCATTCGGTTCATTGCGCATGCCTTCGGCGCCGACCAGCATTTGCTTGCGCAATTGCTCAAACTCGCTTGCCGGGAACGTTGGTTCTTTCAACACTTGCCCAACCAGCCGCAATGCATCGGCCAGGTTGGTGTGCGTCGTTTCGAAATGGTAGAGGTTGCCGGTGATCTTGAGTTTGGAGAACTCATCGGCGAGTTGTTCGCGGCTGAACTTGCTGTTGCCGCGCATGAGCATCGCGTTCGCCATGCTGGAAACGGTTTGCTTGCCGAACAGGGATTTTTCGTCGCCCCAGTGCAGGCTGAGTGCAACCGATACCGTTTCGCCACGGTTCTTTTTCGGCAGCAGCGCCAGCTCGAGGCCGCCGACCTTGCGATGCTTCGTGCGCGCGTCGATATTGGCTTGGGAAGGATCGAACGCCTCGGCAACCGTAGTCTGCGCCGTCGCCTTGAAATCTTTCATGACTTCAGCCACGCTTGGTGCCGCCGGTATGTCTGCACGCAAGGTCTGATCTTCCGGCAGATAAGTGCCGACGGTGCGATTGTCGCGCCGGAAGTAACGGCCAGCCGCCGCCGACACCTGTTCGGCAGTCACGCTGGCCATCCGCTCGCGGCTACGAAACAGCAGGCGCCAGTCGCCCAGCGCAATCGAATCCGATAGCGCGACGCCGATTTTTTCATGGTCGTTCAGCGTCTTTTCGATCTGGTTCGCGTAATCGCGGCGTACGCGCTCCATTTCGTCCTTGGTTGGCGGCTTCTTGTAAAAATCTTCGATGGCGGCGATCAGCGCATCGCGCACGGGTTCGACGGCTTCGCCTTTTTTTACCGTCGCGCCGACGATCAGCAAGCCAGGCGCATAACCGTTCAGCCCGAATTGAAATACCTGCGCGGCCTTGCCGGTTTCCACCAGTTGCTTGTGCAGGCGCCCGTTCGGCATGTCGGCCAGGATTTCAGCAGCGAAACTCAGCGCTTCGTCGTCCGCATGCAGGGCACTCGGAACCTTGTACGCAACCGCGATGGTTTGCGTGTCGCCTTTGCGCCGCACGGTAAAGCTGCGCTCGCCATCCTGGGTCGGCTCCACGGTCCAGAAAGTGGGCAGGCTGCGTGTTGGTTTGGCTATCGGTCCGAAAGCGTTGGCGATCCACCGCAGCGTTTTCGCCGTATCGAATTTTCCGGCGATCAGCAGTACCGCGTTATCCGGTTGATAGTAGGTGCGGTAGAACGCCTGCAAATTCGCGATCTTGACGTTTTCGATATCGCTGCGATTGCCGATCGTCGATTTGCCATAGCTGTGCCAGTCGAAGGCGACGCTTTGCATGCGCTTGAGCATCACGCTGAACGGGGAGTTTTCGCCCATCTCGAATTCATTGCGCACCACCGTCATTTCCGAATCGAGGTCTTTTCTGGCGATGAAGGAATTGACCATGCGATCGGCTTCCATCTCGATTGCCCATTTCAGATTGTCGTCGCTGGCCTGGAACAGTTCGAAATAATTGGTGCGGTCGAGCCACGTGGTGCCGTTCATGCGCATGCCGCGGGTGGTGAAATCCCGGGTGATGGTCGGGTGCTTTGGCGTGCCCTTGAACATCAGGTGTTCCAGCAGATGCGCCATGCCGGTCTCGCCGTAATTTTCGTGACGCGATCCCACCAGGTAGGTGACATTGACGGTGATGGTCGGTTTCGATGCATCGGGGAAGAGCAATATCTTTAGGCCGTTTGCAAGGCGGTATTCGGTGATGCCTTCGACCGTACTTGCCTGCGTGACACCTTGCGGCAAGGTTTGCGCGGCAGCGAAATCAGGTGCGAAGGCGAGCGTACTGACCACCAGTATGACGGCATGAATACGTTTCCAGCATTGAAGCATCATGTTTCCTTGTGATTGATTAGAGCGGTTTTCGTATCAGTGTGCGGGTGCTTCGGGCCGCTTCGGGGCGCATTGCAGCGTTGCTCGTCGCTTGTGTGGCTCGCCACACGGCGCTCCTC
>CBINHE010000131.1:0-9713 GCA_966250375.1 uncultured Oxalobacteraceae bacterium | reverse complement strand
AGGCGGATCGCATGCGATCCGAATTCCCTGCTACGCCCCCTTGAAGGGGAAGGAGTGCGCATCACGCTATCGTCGCCTTAATTTCTGACTTCTGTGTAACGCCGCCTTAACGCCGCCTTAACGGGCGGCGACCTATCCTGTCGCCTTCTAGTCAAGATGCACAGGTCACAGGTGTCCAAAATCGTCCCTTCCCTGCATTTGAATACCTGGGATATTCCGTTCCAGTCCCCACGCCGGACAAGATTCTCTTCACTAAGCACGGAGCGGTGCATAGTATGGGCCAGCCTGTTCTTCACTGTGTTCTCCAACCGCCACTTCTGGTCAGCTTGGTCTGCGGGCCGCGACTGGAGCCACGCAGGAACGTGGCGGCTGGCCGCGGTCATGGCCGTATTGTTGACCGCCGTGCATTGCCTGATACTCGGCCTGGCAGTTTCCCGACGCACGGCCAAACCCCTGCTTGCCGTGCTGTTTGTCATCACAGCACTGGCCGCGCATTACATGACCCAATACACGATATTCTTCGATACCAGCATGGTGCGCAATGTGCTCCATACTGACTTCAAGGAGGCCCGAGAATTCGTCTCCATCGACTTGCTCGGTGCTCTCCTGACATACGGGATTGTCCCTGCCCTGGTCGTATCGCGCCTGAAACTGCAGGAGCGGACTCTGCGCCGCGCATTGCTGGTTCGCACACTATTCCTGCTGGGAACATTGGCAGTGAGCGCCATCTGCATTGTGCTCGCATTCCAGGACCTTTCCTCGCTGATGCGCAATCAGAAAGAGCTGCGCTATCTCATCACCCCGGCCAACTTCATCGTATCGTCGGTGCGTGTAGCCATGGCAGACAGGAATGAAGCGCATGCCGCCCGCATTCCTGTCGGCACCGATGCTACCGTGGTCAACAGCTTGTCCACACGCGGAAAACCGCGTCTGCTCGTTGTCGTGGTTGGCGAGACAGCACGTGCGGCGAACTGGGGACTCAACGGCTATGCGCGCCAAACAACGCCGCAGCTTGCATCCGAAGATATCATCAACTTTCCCCACGTGACCTCGTGCGGCACCAACACGGAGGTATCCGTTCCTTGCATGTTCTCGCCGTTCGGCCGCAAGTCCTACGACGAGAAGAAGATACGCCGGCATGAATCCGTCCTGCATGTGCTCGAACATGGCGGCATCAAGACCGTCTGGCGAGACAATCAGTCGGGTTGCAAAGGGGTGTGCGAGGGCCTTGAAACACAACGGCTGGAAGATAGCCGCGACCCTGTTCTTTGCAAAGGTGAACACTGCTTCGATGAAATCCTGCTGAACAACTTCGAGTCGGAATTGCAGAAGAATCCGCGTGATGTGGTCATCGTCCTCCACCAGATCGGCAACCATGGGCCGGCCTATTCGCATCGCTATCCGGAAGCGTATCGTCGCTTCACACCGACCTGCGAAAAGGCTGACCTTGGAAATTGCACGCGTGAGCAGATCGTCAACAGCTACGACAACGCGCTGCTGTACACAGACCATTTCCTTGGCGAGACGATACATCGGCTGCAGGCGCAGCAGTCACATGACGCGGCGATGATTTACCTGTCCGACCACGGCGAGTCGCTGGGCGAGAATGGCATCTACCTGCACGGTCTGCCGTATGTGGTGGCGCCACATGAGCAAACGGAAGTGCCGATGGTGATGTGGCTGTCGCAGGGCTTTGCATCGAGCACTGGTGTCGATGTCAGTTGCATCAGGGCGCGCGCGTCGCAGCCGGCCAGCCATGACTATCTGTTCCATACAATGCTGGGTCTCATGCAAGTCAAAACATCCGTCTACGACAGTGCATTCGACCTCACCGCCGGCTGCCGAGCCTGATTGGAAAGCGACGCCATGACGAATCGACTCTTCTTGCGGTGCCTGCTGGCACTCCTATGCGGCGCCGCAGTGCTTTTCTGGATCGGCAGGTACACGAATACAGACCTGTACCTGGCCGATGCCATGTTCGATTTCTCAACGAACAGTTTCCCTTGGCGGGAGCAGTGGTTCACCGCCAACTTCATGCATCACACCATGAAAGCGCTGATGTTTGGCATCGGAATGGTGCCGGTGGTGGTATTGATTGCCGACAGCCTGTTCCGGCGGACCTTGGTTGAAGAAAGGATCAGAAGAAGTTTGTGGGTAGTCGTCGCTGCCTCCGTATTGATCCCTGTCACGATCAGCCTGATAAAAAGCACGTCCATCCATCACTGCCCTTGGAGCCTGGTGCGCTATGGCGGCTTCGCTCCCTATCTCCGGATTTTAGACAGCCTGCCGGCAGGAGTAACGGCCGGGTACTGCTTTCCCGCAGGGCATGCATCAAGCGGATTATGGCTTGCGTCCGTAGCTGCTTTCTGGCTGCCGGAAAAGCCGGCAAGGGCAATTGCAGCGTTCGGCGCAGGCCTTATACCTGGCCTCTGCCTGGGGTGGTCGCAGCAGATGCGCGGCGCTCACTTCCTCACCCACACGCTGTGGTCTGCATGGATCGCTGCGCTCATCATCCTTGTTCTCGCGCGGCTACTGTGTCGCCGCCCATCCACAGCAGATACAACACCCGTCAGTACAACTGTCGGCGCTGCCGCGTCCGATGGCTGAGTGCTGCGCAGTTTGGGTAGATTGTGCCTGCGGCGACTGTTGCTGACGTTGCGCGGGCGGCCCTTGGTTCGACAGGATGTCGCCCAATATTTTGCCTACCGACGGATCGGTCTGTGACCGAAACAGTTGAACTTCGAATCCTGCCCGGCAAATCCAGCCAGTTGCGGCTGGGGAACTCCCAGCGCTGCTCCGACTGCCGCCATGGCTATCGTGCGCCCCTGCTGGCATCTAACCGTTTGTGAATCCGAGTAAGCGGTTAAGCGAGCTGCCGTGTACGCGCTTTCAAGGTACGCCTGCACAAGCTTGTCAGAAGCCCCGTCGGGAAGAGGCGTGAACATTGAGAGGTTGTCCGTCGCCAAGATGGTTTTAGTCTCCTGGAAGGCCTGATCCCGAGTCATGGCTTGCGGCTTGCAAGTTGGTGGTGTGACGTTCATATCCACGCCACACCGGGCGGCTAAGTAGGTATTCAGCATGAACCTTTTTTGAGGCCGCGTCACGACCTTGTAGCCCAACTGATAAATGCCAACCTCGTTCTCGACCACGCCTAACACGTAAAGAAAGTTGCTTGAGATATCAACCGCCGCAGACAGCGGAAAGATTATTTTCAGGATATCTACTTCAAGATTCACAATTTCCTTTGCAATGTCTTGCGACACCTTCATTGTTTCGACGAACTTCGACTCCCGATTGTCGAGCCTGTTCGGAAATCCCAGCAAGAAATTCCTTAAATCGGCTCCGTAGATGAGCTGGCTTTCTTGCGCATCGAAATAGGTGCGGTGCGCATTGATATATTGATAAAGCAAATCATTGGACACAAAATCCTGTGTGATGTTATGCGTCAATCTCAGCTGCAAGGACAGGAAGCAGGCCCGATCAAACGCGCTCCTGATGGTCGTGCACTTGCCGCTTTCGGCTGTGTAGGTGAACGACACTGTGCTAGTGGCGCTCCCGCTCTGCGTCGTGACTGTGACCGGAACCGAAGTCCCTGGCCGCATTACTGGCGCCATAGCGACGATCTTGTTCGTCGTCGTTTGTCCGGGTGCGCACCATGAAAAGACGGCGGCCGGCGCGCTGCCGAACTTCACAGAACCCGTACAGCCAAGGTTATGCCCGATCATGGTGATCGGCGTGCCAGGCGTTCCGGACGATGGCGAAATCGAGGAGATCCCGGGCTGCAGCGTCCCGCCCGGCGCCTTGGGCGTGCCGGACATGATGTTGTCAACGACAAACCCGACGTTTGCCGGCGACGGGTTGCTGATTGCCAGCGTGGCGGCCGTGAAAGGCTGATCGGACGTGATCCCTACAAAGCGCAGCACGTTCGCCCCGAATCCGAAAGTTCCGGCCGGTAACGCGTCGCCGCTAAACGCCGTTCCGACCGCTGTCGAGACGGAAATGAACCCCTGTGCGTTGCCAGCCGCCGAGTTACTCGAAAAGTAGGCGCCGACCGCCTGAACCGGACGGGAAAAGGTCAACGTGACGGCGTCCCCCGCGAAGAAGAATTTTCCGGAATCGAGGCCGCTGCGGTTGACTCCCAGCGTGTTGGGCGGCGACACGGCTCTGAAGCTCGAGGTTGCCAGACCGGTAAACCCGCCGGCGACGTTAAACCTGTAAGTTGTGCCGCTGATCGATGCACCGTTCGCGATGGGCGTGTTGTTCGCAAACGTATCGAACGTGGCCGTTGCCTGAATCGTTGTCGCCGCCGCGAACGCATCGGGATCGGTGTAGGTCGTGATCGCTGCTGACGCGTCGGCGGCGAATGCGGCCAAAGCCAGCGACAAGATCACGAGGTGTGAACGAGGCCGATAAGCGTTCATTGTCCAAGGACCGAAGCCGCTACGCCTGGCTCCAGTTCCTGTATTCCGGCACTCCGCCTTTTTGTAATGCAAAGCCCGGAAAAATCGGTTCAGAAACAATGAAGTGCGTGGCGCTTGTGCAAACGTCAACCGATGGCATTGAATTCCCGGCATGCCCAACATTTTGGATTTCCAGTAAAAATACCTCCCCAGCACTTTGTCGGTTTTCGGACCATGCTGCGCTTTAAAAAAAGGCAGCGCTTGATATTGGTCAAATCGTGTCGGCCGCCCATATTCAATTTCAGTGCCAGTAACCTTCGGGATCAGCTCCATGCCGCAGGAATTGGGCGGGAACCGTATTCCAATCACCGTGGCCGAAGAACGTGGGCCTGTTGTTCTTCAATGAGGCGCCTGAGCATTTCTTTCCTGGCACACAGATTGATGTTGCGTGGTTTCCGGAAGGCGCGGGCGGTGACCGTTTTGTGGAAAAAACTTTCAAGGGACCGCTGGAGCGCATGACGCGCGATGCGCCTTGGTATTGCCGCCCTCAATGCCGGCCAGCGCCTTATTGAGTTTGTCGCCGACGCCATCATGCGCCTCGTTGAAGAGCCAGTTGAAACGCGATTGGGGCGGCACCCAGAACGATCCTTCGATTGTGTACCAGCGCCGATTCTCATCGGCACTTTTTTCGGCTGCGGCCTTGGATTTTCCCGCTGCCATCTCCTGCAGGACGACTTCTTCACGGCGCTGCTCGAACACATCCGAGCAGCGCTTGAGGAATAGCATGCCAAAGATGTATTCCTTGAATTCCGAGGCGTCCATTTTGCCGCGCAGGATGTCGGCAGCCTTGAAGAGATGGCGCTCTAATTGGGGTAGGGTTAAGGGCATTCAATGATCCTGAATCTGTAGTGGTAAAGCGCTGTCGCAACTTGCTGATTTATATCGACGGATTTGGTCGTTAATTTTCTGTTTTATCTGATTGTCTGAATTTTCCCGCGTTGAATTCCTGCTCAAAAACTTTTATTGCAGCGAGCAAGATGTCGAACGCGGGTGGCGTGATGCTGAACATTTCGCCTTGCATCGCGCTGTAATCCTGACGCCAGCCGGCCTCCTGGTCTGGCAGCGGCAATAAACGCAATGCGCCGAGAAGCGTCGCGTAATCGACCCAGGTTTGCGCAAAGAACACTTGCCGATGTGCTGCCACTTGCGCGAATAAATTCTTGTCTGCCGCAGCACTGGCCGCAACGCCTTGCTCGATCAGGCGGTAGAGATCGTAGTAGTGCCGTGCCATGCGTGGCCTTCGCATTTTGTCTGCGGGCCGGTAGGTTTCTTCATGCAGCAGCATGGCTTTTTCCCAAAAGGTGCGTTCGGGCGCCAATGCTTGTACGGTACAGCCTGGCGTTTCAAACGCTTGCGGAAATGCGTCGGCCATGACCGGGCGGATGGTGCGTGTGCAGGCAGGCCATGGATCGGAGCGCGCGCCAAATTCGATTTTCACCACAGGCTGCAAGTAGCGCTCTTGCTGGTGCTGGAAATGCGTCGGGTATTGGAACAATAACGTCTGCCCATCGGCATCGTTCGCATCCAGTTGCAAGCGCCACTCACTGTGGCCCAAAGCTGCTTGTATTTTCGCGTTCAGTTGCGGCATTACGACCGCCTGTACATGCTCGCGGCAAGCGGCCTTGAGTGCCTTGAGACGCTTGACCTGCTGCTTTGCGCTGGGCGCTTGCTCGGGGCTGCTTGCACCGCCAAATCCCAAGGCTTCGCGGTCGATGGTCAGATCGATGTCTTCGGAAAAGCGGTCTATCAGGCCCCAGGCTTTGGATAAGGAGGTTCCGCCTTTGAAGGTCAAATGCGGCGCCAGTGCGGGCATGGCAAACAGTTGTTGCAGTGTCCAGCACACCCAAAAGTCTTTCTCTATGCTGGACGCAACCCAGCCCATGCGAGCAGCAGTCTGTTCGATAGTCAATCGCTGATCGGCCGACGCCAATTGCAAAAAGTGCTGCATGGTTTAGTCCTCGCCTTTGGCTATGCCGCGCATGATGTCGGCTATCCACACTGGGGCAAGCGGTGCATCGGCCAATAGCACGGACTTGTCTTCGTTCGACAGCCGTTTGCGTAATTGCGCCAGAATTTTTTCATCAACGTTGTGCTGTTTCAGATAGCGTAGCGCCTGAATCACTAATCCGCTGATACGCCCGGCTGTGGCCATGTTGCGCGGTGTGGTGTGCTTGAGTGTAATGATCTGGTTGCCAATTTGCACAGTGCGCGATGCGCCATCGGTCAAAAACACCAGTTTCAATGGCACTTGCTCGGAGAGGCCCAGTAAATTAGCTGCGTAGGCGCCTGAGGGTTGCAGGCGCAGACTGCCTTTTCCAGCTACTGCGCGCGCGATTTCATCTGCGGCAGGTAGCAGCGGCCCAAGCAAGGGGTGGGTGCGCGGGCGGTCATACAGACCACGCGAGATACGCCGTAACACGCCGCTGGCGGTAAGACGTGACAACACCTTGTCCACGGCGGCGCGGCTGCCCAGGCTGATAAAGTCGGCCGGACTGAATACGCGCCCTTCATCTGCCGCCTCTATCGTGGCGCGAATCGCGGCATCAATGCTGACATGGACTTGGACAGCCGCTGATTTGGTCGCTTTGATGATAGGCATGGCCGTAAGTGAGGAAGAGGTCATGTCAGAAAAAATACCACATTTTTCTGACAAAATAAATTGGAATTATTCGCTTGCGGCAATGCAATAGGCAAAATAGGCAATAATCCGCTCGCCGGCATCAGGCAAATGACAATCACCGCGATACCGAATCTTCTTCGTCAACCTCGCCGCCGCCCTCCCCCCCTCATCTACCAATTCATCCAGACGATCTGGCTACAGCACGAAGGTAAAGTCCTTCACCAGCGCCCCCGGCAGATGGGCGCTGCCTGTCCTGCGCTCGCCATAGGATTCGCCATCGATCAACAGTTCACGCTCTTGCGTCAAGTCGATCAGGTTGTCGCCCAACAAGCGGAACAAGGAATCATCGAAGCGCATCACGTTCAGCGGTGCCTTGATCTCGCCGTTTTCAACCCAGAACGTCGCAAAGCGCGTCATGCCGGTAATGCGGCAATTAGCGCGGTCGGAAAAGTTCAGGTACCACAGGTTGCTGACATAAATCCCGGTGTCCAGCTCTGCCAGCACACGCGACATCGGCAGGCCGCCTGGTGCCAGGTCGATGGATGCCATCGCTTCATCGCTATCGGCGCCATTGGCTGCGATGCCGTATTCCATTGCAGTACGCGGCGAGACCATGCTGCCGGTCAGGTTGCCGTGCTCCAGCAGGACCACGCGCGCCGGCTTGATGAAGCCATCGCCCTGGAATCCCGGTGCAAGGCCGCCCGCAGTATTCTCGCAAAGCGTCACCGCCGGATTGAAGCGCAGCCCTTCGTCGCGCATGCGGCGCAGCGAGCTTTGCTTGGTGCGCAGCGTTTTTTCGGAAAACCCATCCCAGTTGAACATGCTGACGATTTCATTTAACGCGGTCGGCGTCAGATAGGCGCGATAGGCGCCGGGCGGCACCGTGATCGGTGCGCGCTTGAGCATCTCGAGCTGCTGCGTCGCACCGAGGAACTTGGCATGGAACTCGGCGCTATTCCATTCGAAACCCGCGTACGAAGTTTTGACCGCCTTGTCGCGCGCCTGGCAAAGACTCCAGTCGAGATTGAAACTGGCGGCTTCATGCCAATTGCGCTGGCCGAACGAATTCGCAAAGCCGCGATATACCGGGCCGGCCGCCAGAATGCCGACCAGGTCGTAGTCGCGCGCCGCAGTCAGTACTGCATCGACCATGCTGTCAGTTGGCGGCAAGTGCGACGTGGCGCGATGCTCGGTCGAATGCACCTCGGTCGCGATCAACAGATGCGGATCGTCCGGCAGGTCCGGCAATTGGGCGCGCAACTGTGCCACCGCACGATCCAGCAAGGAACGATCGGACGCCAGGTCGCCGCCCAATGCAATCGTGCTGCCGGCGTGGCGCTGGCCACTGATCAAGTCCAGCGACAAATACATCTGGCGCACATGGCCGGGCTGGCGGATCACGCTGCGGTTGAAGCGCACGAAATCCGATGCCTCCGCCGAAAACCAGCATTTATATTGCTCATCGCCCTGAATGCGCGAGCCTAAAAATGTCGCTATGTCATAGAAATACTGCTGCATTAACTTTCACCTCCGAAGACGTCAACATTGCCGAACAGGCAGGCCGGCGACGCGTGGCCGACACGGATCACTTGCGACGGCTCGCCCTTGCCGCAAAATGGCGTACCCATCACGTTCAATGTCGATTGGTCGCCGACCGCTTTAAGCGAACGCCAGAATGATTCGGAAATGCCGCGATAGTTCGGATTCTTGACCACGCCTTTCAATTCGCCGTTTTCAATCAGGCGGCCGGACTCGCAACCGAACTGGAATTTATTGCGCGAGTCGTCAATCGACCACGACACATTGGTATCCATCAGCACGCCGTATTCGACCGAGCGGATCATGTCGGCCAGCGATGTGTTGCCCGGTTCGATATTCAGGTTCGCCATGCGGTCGATCGGCGCGCGGTTCCAGCTGCATGCACGCGCGTTGGCGACACCCGCAATGCCTGCCCGCGCCTGCGAAATCGCGCCGCCCAAGGGCCGTTCGAGCACGCCGTTGCGGATCACGTAGATTTTTTCCGCCGGCTGCCCCTCATCGTCCCAGCGGTAGCTTGCGAACTGTTCTGGCCGCGTCGGATCGTACGTCACGTTAAGCAGCGCCGAGCCGTATTGAAAATGGCCGAACATATCGAGTGTGACGAAGCTGGTGCCGGCAAAATTGCGCTCGTCGCCGAGGATGCGGTCGAGCTCGATCGGGTGGCCGATCGATTCGTGGATCTGCAACATCATTTGCTCCGGCATCAACAGCAAATCCATCTTGCCGGTCGGGCAGTTCGGCGCGGCGAGCAATTCGAGCGCCTGCTCCGCGATGCGTTTGCCGGCGCCGTAAAAACCCGCGTGATCGAGCACTTCAACTCCGCCCTGGCGACAGTAGCCATTGTATTGGCCGCCAAGGCTGCGGGTTTGCGTATCCGCTCCCTGATTGGCGGTTACCGCCAGATTCGGCACCACGTAGCGGAAATGCTGCTGCACGTCGGCGCCGTCGGCGGTCAGATACAACTGCGACGAGGTTGTAATGCCGAGCGACGCATACCAGTCGACGATGCGCGCATCGGTTTTGCATGCATGCGATTCGCGCATCAACAGTTCGATCAATTCCTTGCGCGATAGCGTCAAGGCGCCGGCCTCCAT
>CBINHE010000130.1:0-9797 GCA_966250375.1 uncultured Oxalobacteraceae bacterium | reverse complement strand
TCCTGTTGCTGCTCCTGCTGCTCCTGTTGATGCTCCTGCTGTTGATGCTGCTGCTGCACCAGCCGCTTCCGTTGCTGCACCAGCCACTCCTGCTGCTGACGCTCCTGCACCAGCCGCTGCTAGCGCATCCGCATCCAAGTAATCTCAGATTGCTTGTTAAAGCCGACCTTAGGTCGGCTTTTTTTATTTCGGATGCAACTCTCAAATCTTGTAGTTATATCGCTAATTCTCCAAACCGAATTCTTGCTCACGCCACCATCGACGCCCAGCTCAAGCGAGGAGTATCACCACAGGTCAAGATTCGGAAGTCCGGCAACTGCGCCAGCATTGGCAAGCGGGTCGTTTGTAGGTGCTTGATCGTGGCTTATACTGCCTGTTGGCCGATATCTTGACGCTCACGCCTTGTTCAGAAGTGTGCGTCAAGGAAAATACTACCTTCACAGTGGAATCACAGAATGGCCTGCTTCGTCGGAGGCGCACGCTGCCAAGGTCATGCGTGACGTAAGTGTCTCGCGCTCGCGTCTAGGCACCAGTATCATAAACGAAAAATCTACCAGCCTTTGCGGCCCGTTGAGCCTCGCACTAACGCTTCGTATGTCCTGTTGTTTGACCGACTAACTCGAGTTACCCGCCGAACTGCTGACTCTATAGCTTACCCCCTATCGGTGGATAGTGGAGCTGCTTTTTCGCTGTCACAAATGCATCCTGAGTTATCGCCACTGGCTGGGAGAGTCGCTCAACGCCGTGACGATGTAAGTCTCTATGTTGGCCTGATTTCCAGCTAGTTATTAGCGGCGTGGACCAGCAGAAAGCCTAACAAATGCACCATTGAAATTGGTTTGCCATTTTCTTTGCAGGCTGGGCCAATGAAGAAGAATTGCTGCAGCACCTCGATCATCCATTAAACAAAAATCAGGGCCATGAACGACACAAACAATGTGCCGGACATATTGCTGGCAAGATGGTGGAACGGGGGGATTCAGACGATATATCGCCTGACCGCGCAACAGTACTGGCGGTCGCCGATGGCCGACCGATTGCTATCTCTGCAGAAATGAAGACGCCTGCACAGTCCTTCTACATCGCTTAAAAGGTGCCGAAGGTCAGTCAAACGGGAATACCGTGACACCGCAAACTTGAAAATTCTACCGACATAATCCTAATGCTTATGGGTCACGACGATGTCGGATTAGGTCCGCAGGCGCCCTCTCCAGCCGCGCAAAGTGCTGCTCGTGCGGATGCCGAAACCGCAATCCAGCATGATAGTCGTGCGTGTAGCGCTGTATGCGGTGGAAATCAATGTAAACTCCGTTTGCTGTCGATTTTCAAGCTAGCAAATTTCAACAGTGAACCTTGGCTGCAGTGCTCACAGTGACGAGCCGAAGCTGCCTACTTGAGCTGCTCGTTCAGCAGCGACAAAATCTTGTCGGCCGTTTGCGATGCATCAGCCTTACCGTCATTATTGAGTACTGCAACCTGACTGGTATCGGCCCTGGATCCTTTGACGATTACCCGATAGCGCTGCGCCACCTTGTTTTTTTCGTTGTCGGAACCAAAGGAGAACAATCTGGACAAGAAGTTCCTTTCATCCGCCGATTTGCTCTGCGCATCCTTGCCTTGATCAACGTAACGAACAAAGTAAAGCCCTTGCGCCCGATCACGATCCTCAACGGTAAAGCCGACACGATCAAGCGCTAAGCCAACACGGCGCCAGGCGCGGTCGAATCCTTCTTCCACTTCAACGTAGCCGCCGTTGGTGCCTTTGACCAGTTTGGCACGTGTCTGTTGCTGCGTCGCATTGATAACCGTTGCCTTGGCACGCGTAGTTTCAACGCCCAGTCGGGCCATCAGGCGAGATAGAAATTCGGCCTCGAGCTCAGGGTCGGATGGACGCGGCGTCCAGACGATACCGTCTTTCTGCTGGCCAACGATTACTTCCTGCGCACCACGATGGCTTACATACACTTCAGTAGAACCATCCGCTGTGCGCTCCAGACGAGTACGAAATTTGTCGCGTTCACCGGTAGAATAAAGTGAATCAAATACCTTGCCAAGCGTATTACGAATCACGTCCTGTGGAATTTTTGCGCGATTCTCAGCCCAATCGGTTTCCATCACACCGATTTCCGGGGTGTCGATATTGATCAAAAATCCAGCATCCTGCCAAAAATCTTTCAATTGCGGCCATAACGCCTCGGGCGTTTGCTTGACGACCAGCCAGCGTTGATTGCCGGCACGCTCAATCCGCATCTCCTGCGCGGCATTAGGTGCAATTACCGTAGTTCCCGTTGCCACCAGACGAACACCTTGCTGCTGATTATAACCAGATGCAGTGGCCGTTCCGCTATTGGCTTCCGGGATCGCGTAACGGTTGTCTCGCTGCAATTGAGTCAAATCCGGCGGTACTTCCAACGACACAACGGAAGCCTTGCTGGCACTCTTGTAATCAAGTCGATTTGATTCTAGCACTGAGGTAACTGAGCCGCAGCCTGCCACGCTGGTCAGCGTGATCACATAAAAAAGTCCACGTTGAGCGATACTGCGTTGAGCCATGTGAGGGTTCTTCCGATTAGTCATGTCGATGCTGAATAAGGTAATTTCGGATAATGCCGGCCCGACGCCCTTTCCGGGCCGGGCCCATTTCCGGCGCTTATTGTAATACACCCGATTCGCGCAATGCGGCGCGAACCATGTCGTGGTATTCCGTCGCAAGCGGCACCAGCGGCAAGCGAATACCGGAGGGCATCATCCCCATCTGCGTTAGTGCCCATTTCACGGGAACTGGATTCGGTTCGATGAACAGCTTGTTATGCAGGGGCAAAAGCTGATTATTGATTTCGACCGCTTCAGCGACTTTCCCATTCATTGCAGCAATGCACAACTGGTGCATCGCACGCGGCGCGACGTTGGCGGTGACGGAAATATTACCTTTCGCGCCGCAGAACATCAATGCCATCGCCGTCGGATCATCACCGGAATACACGGCGAACGACTTGGGCGCCAAGCGAATCAGGTCGCTGCCACGACCGATATTGCCGGTCGCATCCTTGACGCCGACAATGCCCGGCACTTGCGCCAAGCGCAAAATGGTTTCGTTTGACATGTCGGCAACGGTACGGCCCGGCACGTTGTAAAGAATTACTGGCAAATCGACCGATTCCACGATTTTCTTGAAGTGCTGGTACATGCCTTCCTGGGTCGGACGATTGTAATAAGGAACAACTAGCAGCGATGCATCGGCACCGACCTTTTTTGCGAAACGCGTCAGTTCAATCGTCTCTGCCGTCGAATTGCCACCGGTACCGGCGATGATCGGAATGCGCTTGGCAGTATGTTCGACCGCGATCTTGATCAATTCGCAATGTTCGTCGACCGACACTGTTGATGATTCGCCTGTGGTACCGACAATGACGATGCTGTCCGTGCCTTCAGCGATATGCCAGTCGATCAATTTGTGCAAACCCGGCAAATCGAGGCTACCGTCCGTGTGCATGGGAGTGACGAGTGCAACTATGCTGCCCTGTATCATGATGATGTTGGTGGTAAAGATATAAAACGTCGATTGTAGCGGATAGCCCAGCTCTGTGGGACACGTCTTGACTGGAAAACCAGGCTCAAAACAAGCGGAGATTTACCGGGGTAGCATGGGATACCGTCTTCAGCGCGCAAATTCGCTGCACCATTGCGGGCTTCGGCAAGTCAATCTGACCTTCTTCGAACGCAATAACACGCCAGCGATTTGATGTATCGGTGCGGACCATATCCAGCAATTCACCCGGCGCAAGTAAAAAATCCGGATTGGACGGCTTGCCGAACTGCTCATTCCCATGCGCGAATGTTTCGTAGACTAGGATGCCGCCTGACGCAACACTGGTAAGCAGATACGGAAATAGCGGACGGTGCAGATAATTGGTCACCACGAGGCCGGCATAATGATGGGCAGGAAACGGCCTAATGGTCATCTCGTCCAAATCGTTTTCGAGATCGCATTGCCAAGTATCAATGCCCTCTCCCGCCGCACGTGCTAGTGCATCGGCATCACGATCAATGGCTACTACCTGATGGCCCAGCGCCGCCAGCAAACGCGAATGCCGCCCGCTGCCGCAGGCTAAATCAAGCACCTTGCCGCGAGGGATCAGCGGCGCAAAACGTGCAACCCAAGCGGAGGGCTGGTCAAGAGCTGCATGAACACGCATGAAAATACGTCCGCCTGAATCAACTGTAACTCAAGCCCATCGCCTCGCGCACATCCCGCATTGTCTCTTGCGCCAGCTTGCGCGCCTTGTCACAGCCGTCCGCCACAATCGCACGCACTAGCGATGGATCGTCCAGATAAAGCTGCGCACGTTCGCGCATCGGCTCCTGCTCTTTCAGAATTGCATCGATCACAGGCTGTTTGCATTCGAGACAACCGATACCAGCCGATTTGCAGCCTTTGACGACCCATTCTTTGGTACTGTCGTCGGAATAGACTTGGTGCAATTGCCATACCGGACATTTTTCCGGATCTCCCGGATCAGTGCGGCGCACGCGTGCGGGGTCGGTCGGCATGGTGCGAACCTTTTTGGTCACCGATTCCTTGTCCTCGCGCAACGTGATGGTATTGCCGTAACTCTTGGACATTTTTTGACCATCCAGGCCGGGCAGACGTGAATCTGCCGTCAGACGCGCTTGTGGCTCAAGCAGAATCAATTTGCGGCTGCCTTCGAGGTAGCCGAATAAACGTTCTCGGTCGATCATGCTCAAATTCTGCGCATCATCCAGCATCGCTTTGGCCTGCTCCAGCGCATCTTCCTTGCCGCGCTCCTGATACTCTGTGCGCAACTCGTGATAAAGCTTGGCACGTTTGCCACCGAGCTTCTTGACGGCGTCATGGGCCTTCTCTTCAAAGCCTTTCTCTTTGCCATACAGATGGTTAAAACGGCGAGCGATTTCACGCATCATTTCGATATGCGGCACTTGGTCGTCACCCACTGGCACAAGGCTGGCACGATAGATCAAAACATCGGCCGCCTGCATTAGTGGATAACCGAGAAAGCCGTAAGTCGTCAAATCCTTGTGCGCGAGTTTTTCGATCTGATCTTTATACGTTGGCACGCGTTCCAGCCATCCCAACGGCGTCGCCATCCCAAGCAATAAAGTCAATTCTGCGTGTTCCGGCACCTTGGATTGAATGAACAGCGTCGCTTGCGATGGATCCACGCCGGCGGCAAGCCAGTCGACCAGCATATCCCAAGTACTGCTCTCAATAATGCTCGGATCATCGTAATGGGTTGTCAGCGCATGCCAATCCGCCGCAAAGAAAAAGCATGGCAACTCGGACTGCAACTTAACCCAGTTTTTAAGGGCACCGTGGTAATGGCCAAGGTGCAGTGCACCTGTGGGGCGCATGCCGGAGACAACGCGATCGGGATACATAGTCGTTTAATTCAGAAAAATAGTCAGAGGAGAAACAAGCAATTGCAACGTAGCACCAGCAATCAGCATCAGCGGCGTCATCCAGAAGTACAATATTTTAAGGACCACTAACAGCATCACAATGAAAAAGCCATAGGGTTCTATTTGCGCAAACTTGTATGCATATTTATGCGGCAGCACGCTTGTCAGAATACGTCCACCATCGAGCGGCGGGATCGGAAATAAATTGAAAGCGAACATCACTAGATTGGTCAGCACGCCAGCTCTGGCCATCTGAGAAAAAAATGCTTCGTCAATTTGCAGTGCCGTCAGCGAGACCGAGAATACGAGCCACATAAATGCCATCATGAAATTCGCGCCTGGCCCGGCGAGTGCAACCCATGCCATGTCGCGCTTTGGCTTGCGCAATTTACCGAAATCAATTGGCACCGGCTTGGCATAGCCGAACAGAAATGCACCACCCGTTGCGACATATAGCAGGACAGGAATCACGATCGTGCCAAATGGATCGATATGCTTTGCGGGATTCAAGCTCATGCGGCCTTGCGCATAAGCAGTCGTATCGCCAAAGTACTTGGCGGCAAAGGCATGGGCGGCTTCGTGGAGGGTAATCGCGAACAGTACTGGCAGTGCGTACACCGCAATCATTTGGATGAGATCGTTCATTGGCTGGATTTTATCAGAGGGGGCACTGCTGCCGGCAGAATACTGGCGGGATCAATTGGAGGTGGCATGGAAAGCGGTCGGAGTGAGGCTTTACCACTTGACGATTTTCAGGGAGGAGGGATGCCCGTAAAAGGCTTGATAACGAAGAAAAATAGATATATTTAAAAAATACACCAGCCAGTATAAAAATTTCTGTCATAACCCGAACAGCCCTGCATCGCCCCGCCCCTGACGCAGCAACACCGGCTCATCGCTAGTCAGATCAATCACCGTGGTCGGTTCCAAGCTGCAGGCGCCGCCGTCTATCACCAATTCGATTTGCCGCTCAAGCCCCTCTCGTACTTCTTCGGGATTGGTCAATGGCAGATCGGCTTGTGGCAAGATCAAGGTAGTGCCCAATAACGGCTGACCCAATTCTTCCAGCAAAGCATGAGCAATCGGATTTTCCGGCACCCGCAGACCGATGGTCTTGCGCGACGGATGGCTCAGCCGGCGCGGCACTTCCTTGGTCGCCTCCAGAATGAAAGTATACGGGCCCGGTGTCGCAGCTTTCAACAGCCGGTACTGGCGGTTGTCGACACGCGCATACAACGCAATTTCACTCAAGTCGCGGCACAGCAGCGTCAAGTGATGCTTGTCGTCGACCGCCCGGATGCGCCGCAGGCGTTCAACCGCGGCCTTGTCATCCAGATGACATACCAATGCATAACAAGAGTCGGTCGGCAATGCAACAATGCCACCGGCATGGATAATTTGCACTGCCTGTTTGATCAAACGGAGTTGTGGATTATCAGGGTGGATATGAAAAAATTGGCTCATAAAAAGGAACGGCGGTAGCCATATACGCTACCGCCGTTACAAATTATTGAAATTTTATTTTATACCGCGAAGAGCAGAAATACGCTCTTCAATCGGTGGATGACTTGCAAACAGAGCCATGAATCCTGCCGGCGCAGTGATGCCTGCCACCGCAATGGATTGCGGCAAATCCCCTGCCTGTAAGCCACCCAAACGGGCCAACGCATGCACCATCGGTTGCGGGTTGCCGAGCAGTTTGGCGGAACCGGCGTCCGCCCGGAACTCGCGATAGCGTGAAAACCATGCGACGATCATCGATGCGCCAATCCCGAAAACAATTTGGCACACCAACACGGTCACGGTGTAGCCGATGCCCGGCCCCTCATTGCTGCGCGACAGCGCGCGATCCACCATATAACCGACAACACGCGACAGGAATACCACGAAGGTATTGACAACGCCCTGAATCAGCGTCAGCGTCACCATGTCGCCGTTGGCGACATGCGAAATTTCATGACCGAGAACGGCTTCGATCTCTTCCTTGTTCATGGTTTCAAGCAAACCGGTCGATACCGCCACTAGTGCGGAATTCTTGAACGCGCCTGTAGCAAACGCATTAGCTTCGCCATCATAGACAGCGACTTCCGGCATCGCAATGCCGGCTCGATCCGCAAGATGCCGAACCGTATCAACCAACCATAATTCGGTCGATGAAGCCGGTGCATCGATCACCCGCGCGCCGGTGGACCATTTCGCCATCGGCTTGCTGATCAACAACGAAAAAATGGAACCGGTAAAACCGACAACCAGCGAAAACACCATCAGCATTGGCAGATTCAAGCCACTGCCCACGAGAAAACGATTCACGCCCAGCAGAGACAGGACAACACTCATTATCGCGATCACGGCGATATTGGTCGCGAGGAACAGGAAAATCCGTTTCATTCAAAAACCTCCCAAGGTTTTAATACTATTTCGTAAATCTGGGTTTTTATCGCAATTTCAATAGCCAGCGCAGGCCTTATACTGATCACAGGCGCCAATCGTGCCAGATTGGCACCACGCTGTCAGGTAGAGGCGGCAATGCGCCCAACTCGATACGGGATTCGCCGGGCCCATGGAAATCGGAACCGCGGGAGGCGAGGAATCCATATTTTTTCGCCACTTTAGCAAAATAGGCATATTGATCCACGGTATGGCTACCGGTCGTCACTTCAATTGCGGCGCCACCCCATTGCTTGAATTCATTGAAGAATGCATCAAATGCGTGATCACTAAAATTGTAGCGACCGGGATGGGCGACGACGGCAATACCGCCGGCGCCATGTATCCATGTTACCGCGTCTTTCAACGTTGCCCAGCGATGCGGCACATAACCTGGCTTGCCGCGAGTAAGATATTTGCGAAAGACTTCACCGACCTCGATGCAGATGCCCAACTCAAGGATATAACGAGCAAAGTGAGTGCGCGAGATCAAATCCGGATTACCAACGTATTTCAGAGCACCTTCAAATGCGTCGGGAATACCGGCAGCAGCAAGCTGCGCTGCAATTTCATGCGCACGTTGCTTTCGGCCGGAGCGCGTGGCCACCAATCCATTAACCAGGGTTTCATTGGTTTCATCAATCCGCAAGCCAACGACATGCACTGTTTCGCCAGCCCAAGTGACCGAAATTTCGACACCGGACACATATATTAAGCCGCATTGCGCGGCGGCGGCGCGCGCCTCAGGAATGCCGTCAACCTCATCATGGTCAGTCAAAGCCCAAACATCAACTCCCTTGGCTTTGGCGCGTGCAGCGACAGCAGACGGTGCCAAAATGCCGTCGGACACGTTGGAATGGCAATGTAAATCTATGTTGAGCATGCAAGAATCAAAATTCTTATTAAAAATATTAGGACAATTGTACGCTGCTTGGTTCGCCCCTGCTGTGAGCGCCAAGGTAACCGCATTAAAAGTCGTTAACCTTCAATGATTTACATAGCCCCTTGTAAACAAACGGAAAATTATGTTTCCTCCTACCTTTTATGAGTGAAAGGTGCATGAAGAAAACGGGACTGGTGAAGTTATGTTTTGCCGAAATTGCCTGACCCGCGGGTTGTTGGAAGAACGGATCACAGCTTGTTCGATATTCTAATATTGATGGTATGTGCAATGCTATGCGGGGCAGATGACTGGGGGAGGTTGAGATGTGGCGGAAGCAAAGCTGGCATGATTGCGGCAATATATTCCGCTGAAGCAACGATGAGGTTGATTATAGCTACTAATTTAATGCGTTTTGATCCGTTTAGCGAAATTGCGCGCTTTGAACCGTTTCATAATATCGATGAGCTTTTCAAGCCCCCCCCGCATGATGTCGGCTTTGCGCGGCCTCGAATCGGAACCGCGCATCCGGATGGATGTGTCGGAAACCGATCAAGCCTATATGGTGAAAGCGGAAATACCGGGTGTGAAGAAAGACGACATCAAGGTCGCCATCGACGGCAACCAAGTTTCCATTAGTACGGAAGTTCGAAAGAAAGAAGAGCAAAAAAGTGGAACAATGATGCGCAGCGAGCGCTACCATGGTCAACAGTACCGTAGCTTTACCCGCCCCCAGAAAGTCAACGATACGAAAGCGGAAGCCAAATATCAGGATGGCATGCTTGAATTGACGCTACCGAAAAAGCAGGGAGCCGGCGGCAAACACTCGCCATTCACTAACATTTTGAAGAAACTTTCTTAGTCCGGAATTTTCCTGTCAATGTCGCGCGACTGCTCAGTACGTGATCGCGCGCGTTGGGGCAGAAAAGAGGAAAGTGAAGCAAAAAACTTCCATATCCCTTTGTTCCATCGTTGTACGGCGTCACTAATTGTGAGGCTAGGAGTCTGTCGGACTTTCTCGTAGATATGCACGTCCTCCTTCGATAAAATT
>CBINHE010000129.1:0-9879 GCA_966250375.1 uncultured Oxalobacteraceae bacterium | reverse complement strand
ACGAACTGCTGTTCGACGACACCACGGGCGAACTGCGCGCCAAGCTCAGCAGCGAGCATGCAAAAACCCAGTTGAACCAAGGCTACTTGATCCACCCCAGAACCGAAGGCAAGGGCGAGCCGCGCGGCGAAGGCTTGGAATTAAGGACCGATGCAGCCGGCGCGATACGCGCCGCAAAAGGCCTGCTGCTGTCGGCCGAAGCGCAAAGCGGCGCACGCGGCAGGCAACTGGAGCGACAGCTGTTATCGCAAATGCTCGACGCCGCACTGGCCATGGCGGAACAACTCGGCGAGCACGCCGCGCACCAGCATGCGAACTTGCCGGAGACGGGCAAGGACAGCCATCTGACCGACGACGACGCGGCACCGGGCAAACCGAGCGACCACAACCACCAGACGCACCTGAAAGAAGCAATCGAAAATCTGGAGCGTGGCAGCAACACCGACAAGGAAGGCAAGTCAGGCAACGGCAAACAGGCAGGCGGACAAGGCATCGTCGCCCTCACCGCACCGGACGGCATCGCGATGACCACCCCTGCCAGCATGACGATGGCGACAGGCGCGAACCAGGATCAAGTCGCACTCAGAGACACGAACCAAACCACAGGCCGGCGCTGGATCCACAACGCCACCGAATCGATCAGCCTCTTCGTATCCGGCGCAAAAGCAAAGCTCAAGGACACGTTCAAGATCATCGCAGCCAAGGGCAACGTGCAGATGCAGGCGCAGGACGGCGAAATCGCAGCGACCGCGCAAAAGGACTTCACCATCACCAGCGTCAACGGCAAGGTGGTCATCCAGGCGCCGAAAGAAATCCTGCTGGCGGCGGGTGGCGGCTATATCCGGATCGGGAAGGATATCGAGGTGCACAACCCGGGCAAGCAGTCGCAGAAGGCGGCGGGGTTTGCATTGAGCGGGCCGGGAAGCATGACGCCGGTGCTGCCGCAAATGCCGAGTCACAAAATTTGCATCGAGTGTCTATTAAAATCGATGAAATCAGGCAGCCCATTTGCAAAGAGGTATGCAACATGAATGAAGTGAACAAAAAACAAAGCTTATTAAGCTTAGCGGAGTTAGAAACAACGTTACGAGATGAGCTGGACCAATATCCAAGAAGTCATTGTTACGCATTGCTCGATGCGGCCCAGATACCGGATTTAGCAAATTCGATGCACAGGGGCGATTTGCGTAACCTGCCGTGTTTCTCCCTGTTTAGTGAGGCTCCAGAAGAAAATGGGAATGGGCACGACGCAGCCCCCTACCTCTTTCATCTTAGTGCTGGCGCCGATTCACATCGCGCCCTTGCTTACACCGCCCAAAAAGCGTTAGAAACATACGCAGTATCCTGGCTGATATCGCCGCTCAGCATTTCTGCCTTGGCAAAACGATTGGCGCAGCGCACAGAGGCGCAACTTACCGAAAACATGGAAGTGCTATTGCGGTTTTACGACACTCGCATATTGCCCAATCTATCGCGTGTATTGTCGGCGGATCAAGCGGCCATTTTTTTTGGCGTCGCTCACGCATGGCAGTACGCTGATCGTGCTGGCCAATTGCAATCGTGTGAATGCCAATTTGCAGACGAGGACGCATTCAGCGCTCCGCTGGAATTTAATCAGACCCAGGAAAACAAGTTCACTGCATTGGCGTTCCCTGATGCCGTGTTGGAACAATTACATGATGGACAGCCCGATTTGATGACATCCATGAATAGAGCAGAGCAACATGCGTTTGTAGCCCGGCAAATAAAGAAGCTCAATGTGATGGGAATAGAATCGATGCCTGAAATATTGATCTACTGTGTTCTTGCGCTTGCTGAAGGCGAGAACTTCGCGGAGCGCATGCCGTGGAAAGAAAAGATGGATGCGATTAAAGCAGGAAAAGGCTCACTTGACGGACTCGGCACATGAAACTACACCCCCCACTCTCACGCTATCTGGCGATGTTGCTATTCGCCTTGCTCTTGTTGGCAGCTGCCTCCGGCTGCGACCCCATCGGTAGTGCTGCGCATGTCATCGATAAGAACTCGTCCCTGATCGGTAAATATACGCTGAGCGGCGAGCGCGAAGTCATCTCGGAAATTGAGTTGAACGCGGACGGTCAATTTCTGTACATGATGAGCTACGGCGCGCATGACGAGGGCGCGATGGGCACATGGCACAGCAACGGCGGGCAGGTGATTCTGGAAGTGGACAAGAGCAAGCAGGGGCAGACTACACCGCCGCCCACCGACAAGCTCGATTTGCGGCGCGACGGCGACAAACTTGTCCTTACACGTAATGATAATGAACTCGTCTATCTGAAAACGCGGTCCAGGGTTATCACCGATGCCGAAGGGAGGGAGGTTAAGCCGAGCAAGAGGATTGCGCTGGATATTGTTGGATATAACTATACGGACAAATACATAGAAAGCTTTAATGTGAATGGCTATGGTGGGGGTCACATATTTTTAAGCTCTCCAACATCGGGAGGCGGAGGGCCATATTGCTGTTTTTATTATGTCGAGGGCGTCAGTTTTCCGCGTGAAGTGACGGTCGAATGGGCAAATTCAGCGAGCGACGGTCCTTGGAAAAAAGCCAAAACATTAATTCCACAACCTAAGATCGCGTACCCTAAAAGGCTGGAAATTCATATTTATCCTGATGGACATGTAGAAGGAGAAATGACAGAAGGTTATTCTGAGCCAAGACTAAAATTAACCAAAAAAAATGAAAACGAAAGATAAACAATGGTAAGTGCTTTAATTTCGACCTCTGTCAACAGTTCTACTTCTACGACGGCGCAAGCCAATGGAAAATCCGCCACGCCTTTAAATATCCGCATCGCCCAAATGCGCAAGCAAGTGGAGAACAAACCCCAACCTTCAGCCTCCGCCGACTGTCAGCAGGAGCCATGGATCAGCATCTTCTTTGATGGCACGGGCAATAATTACGATGCTGATATACACAAACGAAAACACAGCAACGTAGCCCGATTGTTTGACGCACATCCGTTAGAAAATGTAGTTAAAGGCATTTACGCAATATACATCCCCGGCCTTGGCACCTATAACCGCGACATCAGTGACACCGGCGATGGGCTAGTCGGCATGACGGGCAATGCATTGGCGAATCGTGGTGAAGACCGCATCAAGCAGGCGCAAGACAAATTAGATCAGATCATCAAGCAAGCGGGAGCATTGGCCAACAACCAGGTCAATAAAATCCGCATGATTCATCTGGCGTTATTCGGCTTCTCGCGCGGCGCGGCATTGGCGCGCGCATTTGCGCAGCGGCTGCAAAATAGGTATTGCGAACCAGACGGTCGGGGCGGATGGCGCACGAAAGACGGTCACTATCCGATCGAAATTTACTTCATGGGGCTCTTCGATACGGTCGCCTCGGTTGGCGCGCCGCCTGCCGCCAAAGGCTGGTTGCGCGATTTGAGAGAAACTTATAACAGTCCCGTGGTGTCTGCCACGCCGGCAGGCCTGTCTCAAAAAATCGCTTTTAATGCGCTCGACGTATTTTTAAGTCAGGCCGATGGTCATGTGGCTTGGGGCAAGGATATGAGTATTCCGGACGGTACCTTTGTTAAACATTGCGAACACATGGTCGCCGTGCATGAATTCCGTAATTCCTTTCCGGTGGATCTGGTGCTGGACAATGGACACTATCCCGCCAACTGCCGCGAAACGGTCTACCCCGGCGCGCATTCCAATGTAGGCGGCGGCTACCGTCCCGGCGAATGCGCTAAAAGCGATACCGAGGGCGAACTACTGTCGCAGATACCGCTAAGGGAAATGCACAAGACCGCGATTGAAAAAGGTGTCCCGCTCATGAAATACGAGGAAATGCCGGATACCGTTTTGAAAGGTTTTACGCTTGATCCTACGCTCGCCCACCGCTACAACCACTACATGCAACAGGCTGGCTTCGGTGGACAGCCCGTGAATGCATTGTTCCTATCGCACATGAAATGGTATTTCCGCTGGCGCATCATCCACGTGGGGCGCATGTTGCAGGCAGAAAAATCAGGCACGCAAACAGAAGAAGAAAAAAAGCTTGCCAGCTATGACGCCAAGATTACTAAAGAAAATGCCCAGTTGAAAAAGGAGCTCGAACAGGTTGACAAGGCGCGCGACGAAGCGAACACAGCCTATGCCAGAGCCGTGCGCGAAGTCTATCGGGACGGTCCACTACCGAACCGTATGCAGCATAAACAAGAGACTGAAGCCGCATGGAAGGAAAAAGAAGATGCCTACTATCGAAAAAATCAACAAATATCCCAACAGCCATCGATCGGAAAATTGGCGGAAAAATTACGTAAATACGACAAGGAGTTTTTGAAAGACAGTCAGAAAATTCTCAAGGCCGACCCCAGCAAACTGACGCCCTACCAGCGGATCATTTACGACGCATGGAAGCAGCCCGCGCTCACCGATCCCGACATCATCGCTTTTTTCGATCACTACGTTCACGATTCGCATGCCGGTTTTGCGTTGGATAGTACGCATGCAATCGATCCACGCATTCTTTATCAAGGGGGCGATAACCGGATGGAATTGGCGCAATCCGGAAATGAATCAGAAACGCCGAAGGCTGCATGAATCGTCAAAATACGGCTCTGCATTTGGCGCAACGCTATCAGCCATACGCAAACAGCATATGGACAAGCTTCCCTTCCCGCGACAACCCGCCATACGATCCCAAGCGCTTGCTGGACGCATTAATCGACAAGCTTAGCCTGAAGAACGACGCGGATTGATGTCGCGTGCTTTCAAAGAAAACACGACCATCGGCGATGATCTCTTGGGCAGCGCCGGCGGCACCGAAAACGAAGACAGCATCACCGACTGGCAAAGCGCCCGGCAAATCGGCCCCGGCCTCACTACGCTGGGCACTTGGGACTACAAGCGTGGCGGCAGCGAACAAAGCAGCATCCATCAGGGAGACAATGGCAACGACCCGGCGAACACGCTACAACGGATTGCGTACGCCACCGGCCTTCAGCGGTGCCGGAACATTGCCTGCCAATAAAACCCTGTCCGGCACCAAGACCAAGGAATACAAGGGCAGCCAGTACAACGAACTGCTGTTCGACGACACCACGGGCGAACTGCGCGCCAAGCTCAGCAGCGAGCATGCAAAAACCCAGTTGAACCAAGGCTACTTGATCCACCCCAGAACCGAAGGCAAGGGCGAGCCGCGCGGCGAAGGCTTGGAATTAAGGACCGATGCAGCCGGCGCGATACGCGCCGCAAAAGGCCTGCTGCTGTCGGCCGAAGCGCAAAGCGGCGCACGCGGCAGGCAACTGGAGCGACAGCTGTTATCGCAAATGCTCGACGCCGCACTGGCCATGGCGGAACAACTCGGCGAGCACGCCGCGCACCAGCATGCGAACTTGCCGGAGACGGGCAAGGACAGCCATCTGACCGACGACGACGCGGCACCGGGCAAACCGAGCGACCACAACCACCAGACGCACCTGAAAGAAGCAATCGAAAATCTGGAGCGTGGCAGCAACACCGACAAGGAAGGCAAGTCAGGCAACGGCAAACAGGCAGGCGGACAAGGCATCGTCGCCCTCACCGCACCGGACGGCATCGCGATGACCACCCCTGCCAGCATGACGATGGCGACAGGCGCGAACCAGGATCAAGTCGCACTCAGAGACACGAACCAAACCACAGGCCGGCGCTGGATCCACAACGCCACCGAATCGATCAGCCTCTTCGTATCCAGCGCAAAAGCAAAGCTCAAGGGCACGTTCAAGATCATTGCGGCCAAGGGCAACGTGCAGATGCAGGCGCAGGATGGCGAAATCACAGCGACGGCGCAAAAGGACTTCACCATCACCAGCGTCAACGGCAAGGTGACCGTCCACGCCCCGAAAGAAATTCTGCTGACAGCGGGTGGCGGCTATATCCGGATCGGGAAGGATATCGAAATCCACAATCCGGGCAAGCAGTCGCAGAAGGCGGCAGGGTTTGCATTGAGCAGCCCGGAGAGCATGCATCTGCCGTTGCCGGAGCTGCCAATAGCGACGCCGGGCCAGGGCCATGATGAAGCGTTCGCCGTGCGCGATCCAAGCGGGAAAGTCATGTCATCGCTGCCATACAGCATTGACCACCCAAATGGCAAACAAATGGCCCACACCTCGGCTGACGGCCTTACCAGCAGGATAAGAACAGACGCAAGCGAAAAGATGAAGTTCGCGTTGCAATGGCTCAAGCTGGACAAGAAAAATTAACGAAATCCTGTTTTACGCAGATCATTCACAACAAAAATATTCAGGAAAACACGCATGGCCAACTCCACCACCACCGTTGAAGTAATGACCAATCGCACGCCGAACTCCTGTGTAGATGTCCATTGCGATTGCAACACCATGTGGTCCCTGGCGCAGCAGTTCAGTACCAAGCGCCTCTGCATCGAGACTGGGCAACACAAAGGCCAATTGGTAGAGGATTACGTCGTGCGCGCAAAACGCATAGCCGCCACCTATGCGCGCTTTTATCTGGAGCAGGAAGAAGGCGGCGATCCTGCCAAGAAAGGCCGCTTTTACTGGATGGCGCTGGGGGCGTTCGCCAGCAAGACCGTGGCGTGCAATCTGGAGTATTGGCGCGTCAAGATCCTGAAAACGGTCAAGGAAGGACTCGGCAAAGGCAATTTTTGGTTGTTTTGCGACATCAGTGGATGGCACTGGTATTACAGCAAGTCGCCCGACTCGTTCGACATGTGCCTCGATAGCCGCAATGCCGAAAATTACGTCAAGCAGGTCAAGGCCCAGATGAACCATTTGCCATGGAAAGACAAGGCTTTGCCGGCCATCAAAAATCTGGCCGTCTCGAAGGAGATCAAGGCGGGGTTTGCGAAGGTGAAAGAGTTCGAGGCGATATCAAATCCACTCAAAGGCCCCAAGCTTCAACTCGCCCACCTTCTCGACATCGCCAATCATGAACAAGGCGTGATCCTGCAGCCGCTGATTTATGACGATCCTGAATTTGCCAAATGGACCAAGACCCAGCGCGCCTGGTATGCCAACTGGGCGAGCCCGCCGCTGCAACTAGTCTTTACGCATGCGTGCGATACCGACAAGCCCAAGTTGGAGTCGGTCGCGCCGGAGGGAACCAAGTTGGAAATCCTGGAGAGCCGAATGACGTGGATTAAGGCGGCGGCCAATAAATTCCACTTCTTGATGCAGACGGAAACACGTTTAATGGAAAGCGAACTCAATATCATCGCGGGCTGGGTAGACATGCCGGACAAAAAGCGCTATGAAAATTAGTGGTAACCGCCATCCGATAACAAGCTGCAATTCACCGCACATGCCACATCTATGCATCTGAGAAAGACCCGCTTTATGCGCCGAGCATTCCTCCTGTTGTGCCTGAACTTGGTCTTGCTGACCGGCTGTCGAGAAAACCTTAAAAAGGAAGTCAATATCATGTCAACGAATACCACCGTCCACCTCGGCGAACAAGGCGAAGCCTTTGCCAAGCGCTACCCCAATCAGGCTCACATAGACCGCCAACACGGCGCATCTTTTTATTCCATCGACTGGAATCCCCCCCAAAAAGGCATTGTCACCTTTGAGCACGGCAAGCATACGTTTGTGATTGAAAATGTCTTGGGCCTAATCGGCTATCAATCCGCCGATTTCTCCGAAGAGGGCGTGTTGCAGTTTGACATCACCACCGGCATCACTGGTCCCGATGGCATCGCCCACGACGAAGCCCGCCAACAGATGTTCGCCATTTTGCAGCGGATTTCACAAGCGGGGTGGAAAGTGTTCATTCAAAGAGATGACCCGCGCTTGCGCGGCAAGGATGCATTGGATTACGTATTAACGACATCCAGCGCCAGCAGCCTTGATGCCACGTATTTGCCCACATTCGAAGAGTGGATGCGCATCGAAAGTATGACAAACTGGTTTTTTTATGCCGATCACGTATATCTGGAAGTGAACTTCACGCGCGAACATACCTTGACCGATCCCACGAAACCAGGCGCGTATTTGATCAGTTTCAACCTGAAGAACGAGGCCGAGCACTTTCGCGGCTACGTCGGTCCGAACAACCGCAAGCGCTGGAAAGAATTACTGCCTGCCGAACTTGCGAAGCTTCCGCCGATGCGTGCCGAGGCGGAAGCGAAGATGCGCGCCAAGGGCGTTCAGATTGACGACACTTATCAAGACCCGCCCGTGCCAGCCTTTTGAGGCAAAACCGTTGTCGCTGATCGCATTACGTTGAGTTGGCAATGCCGCGTCCGACGGCAAGTCACCATGCGTCGCGCGCGATGCATTTCATCATCTGAGCAGAAACCGCTATATGCGCCGAGTGTTAATACTGTTATGCCTGAACCTGGTCCTGCTGACCGGTTGTCAAGACAACGTTAAAAAGGAAGCTCCCATATCATCGAACACCATCGTTCACCTCGGCGAACAAGGCGAAGCCTTTGCCAAGCACTACCCAAGCCAGATTAATATTGACCGCCAGCCTGCCGGGGTGGATTTTTACAGCATCGATTGGAAGCCCTCTGCCCCTGGCACCGTCACCTTTGAGCACGGCAAGCATACGTTTACAGTAAAGAATGCATTGGATGTTTCAGGCTATCAAAATATCGATTTTCCAGAAGAAGGTATGCCTGAATTAGATATTACGGCAGGCATAACCGCCCCCGAATTCATCGCCCACGACGAAGCCCGCCAACAGATGTTTGCAATTTTGCAGCGGATTTCACAAGCAGGATGGCAGATATTCATTGATAGAGACGACCCGCGCCTGCGCGGCAAGGATGCATTTAATTACGTAATGACGACCAGTCACTACAGTACTTTAGATGCATCCTATCTTCCGACCTTTGAAGAGTGGATGCAGATAGAAAGTCGCACCATATGGAAATTTTATGCCGATCACGTATATCTGGAAGTGAACTTCACGCGCGAACATACGCTGACCGACCCCACCAAGCCGGGCGCGTATTTGATCAACTTCAACCTGAAGAACGAGGCCGAGCACTTTCGCGGCTACGTCGGTCCGGACAACCGCAAGCGCTGGAAAGAATTGCTGCCTGCCGAACTTGCGAAGCTTCCGCCGATGCGCGCCGAGGCGGAAGCGAAGATGCGCGCCAAGGGAGTCCAGATTGATGAAACTTATCAAGACCCGCCTGTGCCAGCCTTTTGAGGCAAACCGTTGTCGTTGATCGCATTGCGCTGATTTGGTAGTGCCGCGAGTCCGGCTTCTGGTTGAAGAAGGCATCTCGTTCGCTTGGGTGAGCGTAGACAATAAAGTCCGTCGGGGCTTGTTTTACTAAGTGGTTGATTTCAAGCGAATGCGGGGCGGAGAATTACAGCTGGAAAGTCTGTCGGACAAGTAATAGCTACTACAGATGGAAGCTGCTTAAAAGAATAAAGTCTGTCGGGAATAAATCACTCTACACTTTGGCTTCGTAGCGGAGAGCTGGCTTGGATCGCAGGTAAATTTTCTAAAGTGAAGCGTACTGTAGGTCTGGAACCGGCCAAGAGCTGTCGCCCAGCAATTTCTCCGATAACTGCCGTTCGAGTTCCTCTAACTACCGATTTGTTGCTGGCGATGCAATCTTCACCTACACTGGGCGCTACTTGGACTGGCGCTAAAGGTGTCCGTCTTTCTCGGATTTTTATGTTTCCCATTAAATCGGCGGATCTCTTGGACGCTAAGTCCCATGCGGCTTGGCGTCAGGTCAGCTTCCGTGCATAACGGCTCGCGGCTGTGCATAACGGCGCGGGCTGTCCTGTTAAATGTACAGTTGGACGAAGCCGCTACGCGCCGGTCAACTTAGGCGTTGGGCGTCAGACAACCAAGGCCAATGGAATACCAAGGGCCTGAAACGAAATCATCGAAAGGAGCGATCCAATG
>CBINHE010000128.1:0-9906 GCA_966250375.1 uncultured Oxalobacteraceae bacterium | reverse complement strand
GCGATACCGTTACGCAGGCGTGGGACATGTCCCCCGAAACCCCTGCTGCACCATCCCGTAAAGCACTCCCAAATCGGGAAATTATTCCTTACCATATCCTAAAGGAGCGACGATGGGGAAGCTGCTGGCGATTGACGGTCTCAATATCGTTCGCCGTGTCTATGAAGCGAATGACGAGCCGGACAGCGCAGACAAGGCGAATCGGGCGTTGCGCAATTCCCTGTCGTCCTTCAGGCGGCTGCTGGATACTCATCAGCCGACACACATAATTGCCGCATTCGATTTTGGCGGCAAGACATGGCGCCATGCGCTGTATGGAAAGTATCGCGCGGATCGCAAGGAGATGCCCGCCGTTCTCAAGGAACGCCTGCCGGATTTTTTCGGCAAGCTGGCCGGCATGGGACTGGTGGCGCTCTCTATCCCGGACGTCGAAGCCGACGATGTCATCGCAACGGGTGTTGCGCGGTGGCTGCGTGAAGGCAGAGGTGAAGCGATTGTCGTATCCACCGACAAGGACTTGCATTGTTTGATCGCTGCGGGTGCCTTGGTCTGGGACCATTTCAAAAGCGAATGGCATGACCGCGCATGGGTTGAAAAAAAGTTCGGCGTGGCGCCGGAGATGCTTGCCGACTTGCTCGCGCTGATGGGGGATGTGTCGGACGGCATTCCCGGCGTGTCGAACGTTGGCATTAAAACTGCGGCCAAATTGTTGCGGTCGTACGGCAGTCTTGACGGCGTCATGGCCGGTGCCGGTATCCTGCTTAATCCGCTGGGCGCGAAATTGCGCAAGGACCGCGACTTGGCGCGCCTGTCGCGGCAACTGGTTGAACTGAAAACCGATGTTGATTTAGGCGTGACCTGGAAAATGCTGCAGTATAAAAACCAGCCGTGAGGCAATCCGGGCTACCAATATGCATTGGCGCAAGGCTTGCAAAATAGATCCTGTACCGAACACTTGATTTTCACAAAATCAGTCTTTCCCTCAGCTCCACTCCCTGAATTTTCTTTTCACTGCGCACAACTGTTGCGCATCCTTCAATTTCCACTCACAACTCGCGTGAACCTCAAGCCTTCGGCGACCCTCTAATTAGTCACTCATAATTTATTGTGGATTCCTTCCTCTTCAAGAAGAAAGGAATACGTTTGATGTTGTGGCTTGTAACCCATCCCCATCCCAACCAAGAGGATTGTGCTTGTAAGCGCAATCCGTTTTGCAGGCGTGGTGCATGCACCACGAAACCCCTGCTACACCCCCTTGAAGGGGAAGGAGCTGTTCTTTCACAATATTTTATGGGTGAGCATTTGATTATTTTATTGGGGCCTTAACGCAAGGAGCAGCTGAGATGACGGCAATTGTTCGAATCGATGATGAAGTCATCGGCACCGAGGATTTCATAAAGACGTTGAAGCTCACGGGACAGTTCGAAAGTCTCATTGAGCAACTTGTCAAAGATAAACTCACGGTCCGCGCGGCAAAGAAGCAAGGCATCCCTGTTTCTCCTGAAGAAATACAGGATCGGGCCGATCAATTTCGGCGAGTTCAGGGTTTGCACAGGGCGGCCGATATGAACCACTATCTCGATGCGCTCGGGGTCAGTCTGGATGAATTCGAGTCCTTCGTCACGGATGGCCTGTATCAGGAAAAGATGATGGCCGATGTTTGCAGCGACAAGGCGGTGGACGATTATTTCAAGCTGCACTCTCCCAAGTTTGACAGTGTCGAGGTAAGCCATATTGTTCTCGATGCGGAAGGCAAGGCGAAAGAGATGATGTCCGTTCTCCGGGACGATCCAGACAGCTTTGCGGAGATGGCCCGTGAGCATTCGATGGCCGACACGAGCGAGCGGGGCGGCGTCATCGGCAAGGTATTGCGAGGCTCCCTCAAGAGTGATGTCGAGGCCAAGGTATTCAACGCTGCCGTTGGCGATTTGCTTGGACCGTTTTCTGCCCCTGATCGCTCGTTCTACGAGATCTTTGCGGTGAACGCGAAATATCCCGCAACGCTGGACGAGGAGACGGCTGCCGAGGTGCGGCGCTTGCTGCGCGAAGAATGGCTTTTGGCAAGAGCGCAGGAACACATCATAGAAACGCGTTAGGTCTTGCCGGGTCGAAAGGTAGAGCGCATCGTGATGCGCAGCATGCGTTAAAAACCTCCGGCGCATCACGATGCGTCCTGTAAATTCATCCAGACATGGACGCACCCTCACAACCGCAATCCACCCTCGCCGATTTTCTATCGTCGGTAGAAATCCTCTCTCCATTTACTCGCGATGAGCTTGAGCGGCTGGCTGAGCATGCAGAATCCCGGTTCTTTTCTTTCGGCGACACCGTGTGCAATGCGGGTGATCCAGCCGATGGCCTGTTGGTGATCAAGTCCGGCTCGGTTCGCATATTTACCGTTGAACATGGCAAGGAAATCAGCATGGGCGTGCGCAAGGAGCGCGAGGTTTTTGCCGAGATCGCCATGTTGCGCGACTACCGGCACGAATCATCGGTGCGCGCATCGGCCAAGACCGAGCTGTTGTTCCTGCCGCGCAAGGCCATCGAACCCATCCTTGCGCAAAACCGTGCGGCGCAAGACTTTGTTGCCAGTTACGTCGCGATCAGCTCAGCCGGCGGATTGGTGGCCCGTCTGTTCGATCTGCGTGGCAAGGTAAACAAGAGCGAGCTGGAGGAACTTGTTCGCAGCGTCGGTGTGAAGCGACTGAGTGCCGGCAAGGAAATTCTGCAACAGGATTCGCGCAACGACCGCAGACTGTATGTCATTCGTCAAGGGGAAGTACGCCTCATGCGTAGCGAGGAGGGCACGGAATATCCGCTGGCAACCTTGCGCCAAGGCGAAATTTTCGGTGAAAAAGCCTGCTTGATGCGTCAGGAACAAATGGCCTCGGTGATTGCGAATACGGATACCACATTACTGGTCATCCCCGAGCAAACCGTCCATCTGATTCTGGAGCGTAACCCGAAGCTGCGCGAGGTATTGGAAGAGCGCATCCGCTTTGTCGAACGGGAATTGCAGCGTCAAAAAAAACTGGCGGAAAGGCGCAAGCTTCCGGTCCGGCTCGATCTGCGCTCGAAGCCCGAGTTCGGCGAAAAGATCGTCAAGCGATTTCCGCTGGTCGAACAAGCCGAAGAGATGGATTGCGGGGCAGCTTGCCTGGCAATGATTTGCCGCCACTACGGCATCCCGATGACGCTGGGCAAACTGCGGGAATTGGCCAACGTCACCACGCAAGGCGCCACGCTGGAAAGCCTGGCGCGCGCGGGTGAAGCGCTCGGCTTTGCCACGCGGGGCGTCCAGTGCACTTATGAACCTCTGCTGGGTTTCGAGTTGCCCTTTATTGTGCATTGGGAGGGTTATCACTACGTCGTGGTGTACGGCGTGTCGAAACGGCAGGTGTGGGTGGCGGACCCGGCGGTCGGCTTCAAAAAGATGAGCGTGGAAGAATTCGAGCGCGGGTGGAGTGGCACTTGCCTGGTCTTCACGCCGGGGCCGGACTTGGTGCAACTGGCGGCGGTGCGCTCGCCATGGATCCGCTTCGTGGCTTACCTGAAGCCGTACAAAAAAATTCTCATGCACCTGTTCATGGCGACCTTCGTGATCCAGATGCTGGGGATCGTCCCGCCGTTGATTATCCAAAACATCCTGGATGGCGTCATCGTTCACCAGAATGTCAGCCTGCTGCATTTGCTCATCGTCGGCCTGGTCATTTCCAACGTGTTTACGCAATTGATGTCGACGATCAGGGCATACCTCGCGAACTACATGGTGCGCAATCTCGACTTCACGATGATGTCGCAATTTTTCAAGCATACGATGTCGCTGCCGTTTTCTTTCTTTGCGAAGCGGAAAACCGGCGACATCCTTGCGCGTTTTCAGGAAAACGCGACGATACGCGCCTTCCTGACGGAGTCGACCGTCACCACCGTGCTCAATTTGTTGATGGTGTTCATCTACTTCACGATCATGTTTTTATATAACGTGAAGATGACGCTGGTGCTGATCGCGTTCGTTATCCCGATCCTGGCACTGACCGTGCTGGTAACGCCGAAGATAAAGACTTACGCGCGCGACGTGTTCACGGCGTCGACCGATGCGCAAGCCTTCCTGATGGAAACGCTCGGCGGCGTGGAAACGGTCAAAGGCATGGGCATCGAGCGTCCTGTTCGCTTGAAATGGGAGAAAAAATATGCCAATGCGCTTGAAGTGCAGTACCGGGCGCAGGCATTCAATATTCTGGTTTCGCTAGGCAGCCAGATGCTCCATGCGGCCACCACGATCGCCATCCTGTGGGTCGGCGCCAATCTGGTGCTGGCGCACGAACTTTCCATCGGCCAATTGATCGCGTTCAATGCCCTGATGGGCAGCGTGCTGGCGCCGTTGATGGGATTGGTCGGCCTCTGGAGCCATCTGGCAGACGCCGGTGTCGCGATGGAACGCCTCGGCGACGTGCTGGACATGGAGCCGGAGCAAAAACCAGAGGATCTGCCGTCGCGCGTCGTGCTGCCCGATTTGCAGGGCGAGATCCAACTGGACGGCATCTATTTCCGCTACGGCGGCGATGAAACGCCTTATGTTCTTGAAAATATCAGTCTGGACATCAAACCGGGTGAACTGGTTGCCATTGTCGGCCGCAGCGGATCGGGAAAAACGACGCTGGCAAAAATGCTGGTGGGCTTCTATACACCGACGGAGGGCCGGCTGCTGGTGGACGGCTACGACATGAGCGTGATTGACAAGGACTATTATCGCGCGCAGGTCGGCTACGTCATGCAAAGCAATTTGCTGTTCTCGGGGACCATCGCCGAGAACATCGCCAGCGGTGATGAAAGTCCGGAGCGCCGGCGCATTGAAGAAGTGGCAAAGATGGCGGATGCGCACGCCTTCATCAGCAAAATGCCCTTGGGTTACGAGCAAATCGTGGGTGAGCGTGGCGTTGGCTTGTCCGGCGGGCAGATTCAGCGGCTGTGCATCGCCCGAGCGCTCTACCACGACCCGCGCCTGCTGGTTTTTGACGAGGCAACCTCCGCGCTGGATACGCAATCCGAAAGCAACATCATCGGCAACATGCACGAGATTCTCAAGGGACGTACCGCAGTGATCATTGCGCACAGGCTCAGCACGATCATGCGGGCCGACAAGATTCTCGTGTTGTACGAAGGTGCGATCGTGGAGCAGGGACGGCACGAGGAATTGGTGGACAGAAGGGGCATGTACTACCAACTGGTCCAGAAACAACTGAGTGCAGGATGACGAGCGCCGGAAAGTAGGGTGCATCGTGATGCACCGGATGTTTTGGCGCATGCGGCGCATCGCGATGCGCCCTACGAATTTTTACGCTGATGAAAATATACAACCAAAGAGTACAAGGAAGTTCCGCGATCTCGTACGCCGGGCTGCTCGAAAAAATCGAAATTTTTCGATCGACGCTACGCTGGGCTTCGCGCTTGGAGCGGCCGGAGATAGAAAAGCTGCTGAAGCAATCCAATGCGCTGCGCGACGAGGTGATGCAGCTATCGCACAAGGAGCGCTTCGTGAAGGCTGCAAGCGCGGAGTCCGCCCCTGTGGATCAAGCGCCGGGAGAGCGTCGTCAGGCTTTGCTTGAACGCAGCTTCATCTTTGAAGGAACATTTGGCGACAATCCAAAGCTGCTCGAAGCGTTGGAGATCGCGGAGAAAGCGGCCCCCACCGATCTACCGGTGTTGATTGACGGCGAAAGCGGGACCGGCAAGGAATTGATGGCGAAAGTCATTCATGCCAACGGGACGCGCGCCGACAAACCGTACATCTCCGTCAATTGCGGCGCGATTCCCGACAACCTGCTGGAGTCCGAATTGTTCGGTCACAAGAAGGGCGCGTTCACCGGCGCGTCCGGCGATCGAAAAGGCAAGTTTGAAAGTGCGCACAAGGGAACGATCTTTTTGGATGAAATCGGGGAGTTGCCGCTGCCGGGGCAGGTGAAGCTGCTGCGCGTGCTGGAGTCACATGAAATTCAACGCGTGGGATCGGATGAAACCATTGCAGTGGACGCCCGCATCGTAGCCGCGACCAACAAGAATCTGCGTCGATTGAGCGAAGAGGGCAAATTTCGGGAAGACCTGTTTTACCGGCTCGGGGTCATCCACGTGACATTGCCGCCGTTGCGGGAACGCAAGGATGAGATTCCTTTGTTGTTTGCATTCTTTGGTGACGAGGCTGCGGAAGCGCTGAAAAGACGCCCGATAAAAATGACGCCGCGCCTGCGGGATTTTCTATTGAATTATTCTTATCCAGGCAATATACGAGAGCTGCGCAACATGATCTATCGCATATCGTGTCTGGCTGGAGACACGGCGGATCTGGTGCATCTTCCCGAGGATATCCGACCCGCGTCAGCACTTTCGGCCGCGCCCAACGGCGCGGCAAGCATCAAGGCCGGCATGTCGAGCGCTACCTCGCTCTCCGATGCCAAGCGCGCTGCAAGCGATGAAGTGGAGAAAGCGTTTCTGGAACGAGGGCTGCAAGAAGTCGGCGGCACGGTGGCGGAACTGGCAAGACGATGCGACATGAACCGGTCGCATCTGCAAATGCTGCTGAAAAAGCACGGGATTCATTCGAAGGATTTTCGGCCTCGGGGACCGTCGCACAGTGAAAATCGGAGTTGAATTCATGCTACGGCTTATACCAATCTGAGCCCATCATGGGACAAATCTACTCCCAGATTCTCCTGAAGATACGGTGAAATCTACCCACAGATTTTCCTGAAGACCATTTTTGTTTTTGCAAGGCTGCCTCATTCAAGGCGAGCATTTCCTTATCATCTCTTGCGGTAGCCAGTTTGGTTGCATACTCTTTGGCGGTCTTGCCTTTGTTATCCTTTGCCTCAATATTGGCTCCCGCCTTGAGCAAAATGCTCATCACTTCGGAAGGAACATTGTGGGCGGCTGCTATCAGCGGGGTAACGCCATTTTTATCCTTGGCTTCAATGTTGGCGCCAGCCTCGAGTAAGGCGCTTAGCACCTTGGCGTAACCTTTAGAGGCGGCGACAAGTAACGGGGTCTTGCCTTCTTTATCCGTTGCTTCAATGTCGGCTCTTGCCTTGAGTAAAATCTGTACGTCATCGACATTGCCAGTACAGGCAGCGACCATCAGCGGAGTGCGTCCATCTTCATCCTTGTCCTCCTTCCCGCCAATTGGAGCATATACCTCACAGAGGCCTCTCAATTTTTTTTCAAAATCTGCATAGATGGGGTTGGTCCAGACCTTCTTGTCGACGTGGATAATTTTTTTATCGTTGCTTTCCCATTTCTGCATTTTCTCCATGAACGCAGGTATAAATGCCTTAGCCGCCGAGCAAGCGATATTGGCCCAGGGATCACAGATAGCCAAATGAGAAGGCCATTTCTCCATGTCTAACGGCAATCCAGCTGGAGGTATTTTCCCAATTAAAAGTATTTCGTGATTTAAATCGGACAAACTGACAATGTACATATCCTTAATGCCTGCTTCCTCAAGAATACTGATACCGGCACGTACAAGATCACCGCAATTATGGCCTTTTGCTTCTATCGCATTTAATCTCCTCTTTTGCATTTCCAAAAAAGAAGGGACTGCGGAAGAAAATGGCAATTGCGTGCGGATACGATTCACTTCATTGTCCGCCTTGGAGAGTCTTTCCTCCTCCTTTTTTTTCCATTGATTTTTATCTTCTCCTGGAGGAGCGGCTCTGAGTTTATTTGAAGATTTATAGCCTTTTTTGTAAATTTCTGCTCTTACGGCGATCAGAAGTGCCTTTGCATATCGTTCATTTTCGCTAAGCTGATCGAATGAGCTGGGCAATCTCTGCGCGGGGTTCATAGAGGAACTTGCGACAGATTCATTGTGATTGCCTTGACCTTTTAATTTTTTCAGCTCCTCCTCAAACCGTCTCATTACGTGTTCGTTGTTAGTGGTTTCTTGCAATGGCGTGATTTCTTTTCTCTGCGCAGTAGATGTGCCGGGTAAAAAAGTAGAGGTTCTGCCAAAGATCGCGCTTGAGGATGTGGGGTTGAGCATGTTGATTCTTCATGAAGTATTTATCGAAATTCCTTGCCTGTTACCGTATCGAAAAAAGCGGTACACCATGGATGAGTGTCGCACCGGTGGAATCAGTTTTCGTGAGGGACTGTTTGAGCGCAAACAAAAACCGACGAGCACAAAGGCAACCGCTTTTTTTCATGTGCCCTCATAGGTATTGGCCGTATGAGTGGCAGGCGGTTGGCAGGCGGTTCTATGTAGTTCCATTTGTCGGCGATGCGTGCTTGTTGCGCGCCATGTTGGGCAAGCGGTGATCATCGCGCACAGGCTCAGTACGATCAGGCGGGCAGAAAAAATTCCGAAGGCGGCCGCTTCTGCGACAGGCGGCGGATAGTTCTCGCTCAAGCGCCGACGTACCGCGCGACGCTCGCCTTGCGCCTCGGACGCCGGTCGCCACCCGGCTGCGCTCTCAAATCGGGCGCGGCGGGAGCCGATGCCGGAACATCCACGTCACTCGCCCGGCTCGCTTCGCCCGACGCCAGCCTTGCCGAGGGAAGGGGCGACATCTCATCGGCCGAATTAGTCGGATAGTAATACGAGGTTGAGTATCCGCTCCATCTCGCGATCAATGTTGGCCGGCGGCAGTTGCACTGGAGTGAGGCTCCCGCGGCTCGCCTGAGCCAGTGCCATGACGATGGCGTCGAGATTGTCATGATCGCCTCCCATCCGTACCGGCGCCATGCCGCTGCTGTTGAAATTTCCCACCAAGGTCTTGGCAGCGTGCTCGTCATTGTGCCAAAGGTTCTGCAAGGCGGCCAGGGAACGTATCTCCGGTTTGTGTGGTTGTTGTTGGAGCCAGGCAGCTACTTCCGTCAGCACGTCGTGGCAATAGGCCTTGGTCAATTCTGTATTGCCTGGATGCATATCGGTCCTTCGGCGGAAGACGCTGAGCGTGGTTGTATTCAACTGATCCACCCTCAACTCATCGGATAACGCGGCGCCGGCCAAAGCCAAATCCTGAAAGGACTTGTGTTGCCGTTGTTCCACCTCGCGAAGACGGTAGGCCGGCTCGGGAGGACCGTAGTAGACCTGCTCGCGAGGATCGTAGGCCGGCGGCAGTTGCATTGGAGTGTCGCTCCCGCGGCCCGTCTTAGCCAGTGCCATGATGATGTCGTCGAGCTTGTTATCATTGCCTCCCATCCGTACCGGCGCCGCGTCGCTGCCGCTGAAATTCTCCACCAAGGTCTTGGCAGCGTGCTCGTCATCGTGCCAAAGGTTCTGCAAGGCGGCCAGGGAACGTATCTCCGGTTTGTGTGGCTGTTGTTTGAGCCAGGCGGCCACTTCCGTCAGCACGTCGTGGCAATAGTCTTTGGTCAATTCTGTATTGCCTGAATGCGCATCGGCCTTCTGGCGGAAGACGCTGAGCGTGGTCGTATTCAACATATCCACCCTCCCTTCATCGGGTAACGCATCGCTGGCCAAAACCCGACTCAAACTCGGCAGGTGCCGGAGCGGAGCGGCTGGCGCGGAAGGATTTGCGTCCAGGCGCTGGCGTACCGAGCGCGGCTCGCCGGGCGCCAATGCAGCAGTCTGTTGTTCGTCGAGTTCGAGTCGGGTGCGCAACCTTGCCGCACGTCCTCGTTCCGCCCCTGACGCTCCGAGCACAAGCCTGGTAACCGCTGTTGTGGCCGGCGGGGAGCCGGTGCCGCCGGCCGGGCTGGCGGGGTCTCTTGGTTCTTGTGGAGGGGCGCCGTAACCGGAACCACTTGCTCTGGATGAAATGCCATTGATCATAGGGGTGTCTTTCTATAAAGAAATAATTCGGGAGCAGGCAGAAGTTCGGCCCGCATACTATCTAGAGCGGATTGCAAATCACTGTAGGGGTGTAGCAGGGAATTCGGATCGCCTGC
>CBINHE010000127.1:0-9947 GCA_966250375.1 uncultured Oxalobacteraceae bacterium | reverse complement strand
TTCGACCAGGTGCATGTAGCGCGGCGGGTTGAAGAAGTGCACGCCGCAGAAGCGCGATTTCAATTCGGCGTCGAAGCCATTGGACAATGCGGTGATCGACAGGCCGGAGGTGTTGGATGCGAAGATCGCATTCGGTGCGATGAATGGCGAGACTTTTTTGTACAAGTCATGCTTCCATTCCATGCGTTCCGCAATCGCTTCGATGATCAGGTCGCAGCCCTTGAGGATGTCGAGATTGTCTTCGTAGTTCGCAACTTCGATCAGCGCGGCATGGTCCTTGTTGCCGAGCGGCGCCGGGCTGAGCTGTTTCAGGTTTTCGATGGCGCGCAACACGATGCCGTTCTTCGGGCCTTCCTTGGCAGGCAGGTCGAACAGCACCACGGGCACTTTGGCATTCACGCAGTGCGCGGCGATTTGCGCCCCCATCACGCCTGCGCCGAGGACGGCGACTTTTTTGACGATGAAATTAGACATGGATTACTTCCTTTAAATTCGTAGCGGATATCCCCTCCCCTTCAAGGGGAGGGTTAGGGGTGGAGCAAGGGTTTCAGGCGACATGTCGCCTGCTTGCGGAACGGCACAGGCTTGCAAGCCTGTGTGCGCCCGGCAAGGGGGGATGGGTTAAAAGCAGCAAGATAAAACCCCATCCCCCACCCAACCTCCCCCTTGAAAGGGGAGGAGCAAAGCAGCAACTTAAAACAGATCAGCGTCAAGTGCCATCAGGTTCGCACTGCCGGAACGCGCCTGGCGAATCAGCATTGCGGTTTCAGGCAGCAGGCGCGCAAAGTAGAAACGTGCGGTTGCCAATTTCGCTTTGTAGAAGTTGTCGCCGCAATCCTGCTTTTCCAGCGCAATCTTCGCCATTTGCGCAAAGAAGTACGCGTACACCATGTGACCGACGACGCGCAGGTACGGTACCGCGGCGGCACCGACCTCATCCGGATTCTGGAACGCTTTCATGCCGATTTCCATCGTCAGCTTGGTGACCTTGTCGCCCAGATCGGCCAGCGGCGTGATGAATTCGGACAGCGCTTCATCCAGGCCGTTTTCTTCCACAAACGCCTGCACTTTCGCGCCGAACTTGCGCAGTTTGGCACCGTTATCCATCAACACCTTGCGGCCCAGCAAATCCAGTGACTGAATCGTATTGGTGCCTTCGTAAATCATGTTGATGCGGGCGTCGCGCACATACTGCTCCATACCCCACTCGGCGATGTAACCGTGACCGCCGTATACCTGCATCGCTTCCGAAGTTGCAGTCCAGCCGTTGTCGGTCAGAAAAGCCTTGATGATCGGGGTCAGCAACGCGACTTCATCGGCCGCATCCTTGCGCACGTCTTCATCGGGATGATTCAATTCCTTGTCGATCTGCAGCGCGACATACGAGCTGAACGCACGGCCGCCTTCAGCGTACGCTTTTGCGGTCAACAGCATGCGGCGCACGTCCGGATGCACAATGATCGGATCGGCCGGCTTGTCCGGTGCCTTCGGGCCGGACAGGCTGCGCATTTGCAGACGGTCTTTCGCATACACCAATGCATTCTGGTACGCGACTTCGGTCAAACCCAGCGATTGCATGCCGACCCCCAGACGCGCGACATTCATCATCACGAACATCGCATTCAAGCCCTTGTTCGGCTCGCCGATCAACCAGCCGATCGCGCCATCCAGGTTCAGCTGGCAAGTCGAGTTGCCGTGGATGCCCATCTTTTCTTCGATCGCGCCGCAGAAAATCGCATTGCGCTTGCCCAGCGTGCCATCCGCATTCGGAATGAATTTCGGCACCAGAAATAGCGAAATGCCCTTGGTGCCTGGTGGCGCATCCGGCAGCCGTGCCAGTACCAGATGGATGATGTTGGCCGACATTTCATGCTCTCCGGCGGAGATGAAAATCTTGCCGCCGCTGATCTTGCAGGAGCCGTCTACCTGCGGCTCGGCTTTCGAGCGCAACAAGCCGAGGTCGGTGCCGCAGTGCGCTTCGGTCAGGCACATGGTGCCGGTCCACTCGCCCGACACCAGTTTCGGTAAATACAACGCTTTTTGTTCCGCCGTACCGTGCGCGTGCAGGCATTCATAGGCACCATGCGACAGGCCCGGATACATGGTCCAAGCCTGGTTGGCCGAGTTGAGCATTTCGATGAACGAATTATTCAGCACGATCGGCAAACCCTGGCCGCCGTACTCGGGGTCACACGACAGCGATGGCCAGCCGGCCTCGACGTATTTGTCGTACGCCTCCTTGAAGCCTTTCGGTATCGCGACGACGTGGGTTTCCTTGTCCAGATGGCAGCCCTCACGGTCACCCGAATGATTCAGCGGAAACAGCACTTCGGAAGCGAACTTGCCCCCCTCTTCCAATACCTGATTGATGATATCGGCATCGACTTCTGCATGCTTCGGCATTTGCTTCAATGCATCTTCGACATGCAACAACTCGTGTAATACAAACTGCATGTCACGCAAGGGAGCAATGTATTGACCCATGATTTTCTCCTGACGGCTAAACGGACTGCGCTGCACTTTTCGCAGCGGGCTTGGGGCTCTGACTTGCTGCCGGCACATCATTCGATGCCGACGGCGGGTTGATATAGTTTTTCAGCAAACGGTCGAAACCGCGTTGTGCATGATCCATGCTGCCCGGACGCTTCATGAAGCGGGCATCGTGATGCAGCGCAAGAATCAATCCGTACATCTCGAAGACTATCTGTTGCGGGTCGGTATCGGCACGCAAGTGCCCCATATCGGTCGCCTGTTGCAAGCAGCGCAACAGCGCGTCTTGCCACGCACGTACCATGCCGGCCAGTTCTTCACGGATTGCGCCGGGCCGATCATCGTATTCGACTGCACCACTGATATAGATACAACTGGATGCGATCTCGACCGTCACACGCCGCACCCAACGCGCAAACATCGACTGCAAACGCGGCAGGCCCCGTGGCTCTTTCATGGCCGGATAAAACACTTCCTGCTCAAAGTGGTGGTGATACAGCTTCAACACTTCAATTTGCAAATCCTCACGCGAGCCGAAATGCGCAAACACACCAGACTTGCTCATGTTCATCTTGTCTGCCAACAGACCGATGGTCAACCCTTCCAAACCATCGCGACTAGCCACATCAAGTGCCACGTCGAGGATTGCGGCACGCGTAAGCTCACCTTTACGCATGTATTTTTGTGTCGAATCGGCAAGGTTGGTAGTCACGGAAAATGCCTTATCAAAAATGCTGCTGGCGTAGTCTGAAAAAACTGAATCGAACGTCCGTACTATTGCGTACCACAATCCAAATGTCAAACTGGGGACTTTGATTGAATTGCGAGGACGCAGCACCCAGCGATAACCAATTAATTTGGTTCGATTTTTAACCGGGCACCGCTAATTTCCAGCATAAAATTAAAAATAAATCCTATCAGGCGTGGAACTTTGCACTGCCGGCGTCCCACTCATCGCGATGATTAGCAATTGTTTCGTCGTTTCCATGATTTTTACTCGGTGTGGCGGGCTGAATTTTCCACTTATACCAATTTCCCCCAAAAAAACGTGACAGGAAAATCGATGGATTTTTTCGTCTGGCAAAGGGTGTAGCAGGGGTTTCGAATGACATGGTGGAGCAGGGAATTCGTGGAACACTGCTCCACGCCTGCGTAACGGCATTACCTTGCAAGGTAATGCTCCCTTCATTCGCCTGCGGAACGATATCCTCTTGCAAGAGGATAGGGCCGCCGAGGTATGCGCCCTGCAAGGGAAGCTGGGGTTTCGAGCGACATGTTGCTTGCCAGCGTAACGGTGCGGCCTTGCAAGGCCACACTCCTTCTTTCTGCCTGCGATCCGCCTGCGAAACGGTATGACTTGCAAGCCAATACTCCCATAGCGAAGCAGCCAGACGGAAAAAGACGCGATTTAACTGTCACGTTTTTTTGCGGAGGGATTGGTATTAGGAACGTGCACGACATAATTCCCTGAGGTGGACGCATTTGACGGGATGCAATGCAAGGCGCGAGGAGGAGTCATAGCGCGCGCAGCCTGCCCCCGCAAAGACGGGGGTGACGACGAGCAACGCCGTAGTGCGCCCGTCCGGCGTGGAACAAATCAGGAAATTATTTCATGCACGTTCCTTGCGTTGAAGCTTAACGCGAGGAATTTATTACTTACTTTGGAGATGATTATGATGCGAATTCGAACGGTGAGTGGTTCAGCAATATTGCCATTACAGCAGGGCGACGTTGATAACCGCACTCCATTGATAGGGCGAACGACTATCGCGATTTTTCCAACAGAAGGGGAGACTTCGAATGTAGAACAAGAAACAAGGCCCATCAAACCCCGATACACCGCAGAACTGGTACGTAAAATGTATGCGAACGACTTTAGCAAACATACGCACGGTCCCATAGCTGGAGACGCCTTCTGGGCAACCGCGAATCATATCGGATCGATAGCAAAGAGCCTCGGTACCGTGGCGTTTACGGGCGTGACTGTTTCATGGGTCCTTAACAAATTTCTTCCTAAAGACAGTGAAGCTTATCTTTATTCCGCATTATTCCTTGGCCATTACGTCACGAATGGGGCTATAGCGGGAGCCAATGAAGTGGGCCGGCAGGTGCTCAAGGCGACGGCAGATACCTACATACAGCGAACCTTAGTCAGGCAGTACGTGAGGAGTGCGTATAAGGAAAATAGCAAGACGCTTAAGGCCTTCCCCGCTTTTGTTTTGGGAGGCTGGAGACCGGAGCTTCCGCGAAAAGCCGCCCTGATGGCACAGACCATGCGAGGAAGGAAAAATGACGCTAAATTTGACTATGATGAGTCGCAAGCAGGGCTCGCGATTGTGGATAAAGCGATCAACAAGTACCTGGAAAACGGCAAGCCGGGAGATGTCGATGCATTCGATAATTTTTTACATCATTTGAAAACGTGGGAGTTGATGGCAATGTCACCTTTGCCTAGTGAAGTCTCGAATCTCTCCCATGAGGAAAAAGACGGGGACCCAGCCAAAAAAGAGAAGTTCGATGCTGCCCAGAAGGAGGTTGAAGACATGGCCCCGGCAACAATCAGGGAGGAGCTTTCCAGTTTCATGTCAACTTGGCGCCAGTCGACGTTTCCGAAGGCTCCGCCATCGAAGCATTTTATTGCCCTCGTCGGCGACACCGAACTGCCGGACGGTACAGATCTTGCGGAAGAAATGTGTAAAAAATTAACGCAGAAGGATCCGGTTATTGTCACTGCGGATCACCTCAATGAATTTATTGACGTTGTTTTATCCAAAGAAGCCGTACCACGGGTAAAACAAAAAACGGCCAATCCTGAAGAGGCACTTGGGCCATTTTTAAAATGGATTGAATCAGGCAATTCAGCCTGTCCGATTGTCATTAAAGATGTCGATTTTAAAAATTCCAAGCATGGCCGCCTGATTGAAAATCTCCGCAAAAGTACGAAAATCGACATTCATTACGATGAAATAAAAGGCGTTAAATTTACAGTAAACACGCAGCGGACACCATTTATTCTGTGCGCGCGTGGACCAAGCCCGGGGTCCGAAATGCCGCACCTGGTTGCACATGCCGTTATCGGACCGCCATCGAAAGAGGATAGGCATAAAGTGCTGGACCTTACGCTTGAAAAACACCGTAGAGACGTACTCGATCATCTTTCTTATACCGAAGAACAAAAGAATGACATTGAGACGATCCTCAAGGAGAGGTATGCAAACCTCATTATCGAGAAAAGCATGAAGCACAATCTTACCTATCCTTTGATGAGAGAGGTGATTAACAAAATTTTTATAGAAGTTTCCTCAGGCTACAAGCGAATAAATGCGCTGAAAGAAGTGGCCGGTACTCAGCAAGAAGGGTCTACGTCCTCTGAAGGGGAAGCCGGACCGAGTCTTTTCAGCACAGCGAAGGAAGCATTTGATAACGCGCTGGAAAAATTTATCAAAGATCGTTTTAAAGCATTCCCCAAGCAAGCTGAGGGCAAGGACAAGAAAGATGTCAAGGGCAAGAAAGATGTCAAGGGCAAGAATGTTGCCGAGGAGCTGCCCCAGGAAAAGTATTTTCAGGCGCTGACAAACGAATTGGATTCGGCATCTTCGTCGCGGCGGATGCACGACATTTTGTGTGCCCATGGTCTCGCTTAAGCCAGCGGCATCCGCGCCGGATGGTCATTGGGCTCAGGCCAGTGATTTGCGCAAGCAATGGCTTGCCGTCATGGCCGATGCGCAGGCCTCGAGGACGGCAACCAGCGCCGCTGCTGCGGCTCATTCAAGTGACTGAGAAAAAGGTTGATTTGATAGTGATAGATACGATCCGCGTGCGGTAGTCGAGCGGCATTTCGGGCACGCGTAACGGTCCACTGGCAATGGATTTAGGCTTGTTGCTAAATAACCGAGCAAAATTAATTGTGATTTCTACGCGGTATTTTTTTTTAGCAGCGGGCCTTGCCCGCTATAGTTAATAAGCGCTAACACCAATCGCGGGAAAGGCCCGCTCCTACAAATTCACTGTTTCTTTTGCATGACTACTTAGCTATTTGAGCGATCCAGCAGCCGCCGGTTGCGCTTGGTGGGACGCCCCTTGAGCGAAGCGCCGGGTTCAGTGAAGAAACGCCGCTGCTCGGCCTCGCGCTGACGCCGGACGATGCTTGCTTCGGTTTCGGAATAGAGAGTTTGCGCCACCGTGGCGGAGCCGCGCACATCGGACAAGCGCTGCACCACCACTTCCCAGGTAGTGGCGCCGTTATCGATGTCGAGTTTGTCGCCGATCTTGACGCTGCGCGCGGGTTTGATGCGTTCGCCATCCAGGCGCACTTTGCCATTGTCAACCGCATCCGTTGCCAGCGAGCGGGTCTTGAAAAATCGAGCGGCCCAAAGCCATTTGTCGATGCGTACAGAGTCGGCTGTCATGAGCGTATGTGGTGCAAAGCCGCATGGAAAATACTATTGTAACTACCGTTCAGCAGCCGCAGATAATCTCGTTATCCCCTGCGACTATTGTTTTTCCTCGTTGCGTCGGTCGATTTAAAAAACCTGGCGCGCAACGCTGCGTAATTGAGCATCAGCTTATTCAGCAGATCTTCCCAAGGTGATGATGCGCAGTGCATTATTGTAAAACCAGTAAGCGATGCCGTACCATGCGCGCTCGTACCACGGCACATTGGCAAAAGCGCCGGAATCGACCACCACGCCTTCCGCCACGCCGCGTTCGATTTGTTTGCGCAGCGCATGTGCAAAATCGGCATCCTTGACCACGATATTCGCCTCCTGATTGACGAACAAGCTCAGGCCGTCGTAATTGCTCGATCCTACCGTCGCCCAATCGTCATCGACCACGGCGACCTTGGCGTGCAATTGCGTCTTGCGGTATTCCACAATCTTCACGCCGTTCTTGAGCAACTTGGGATAGAACGAGTGCGCAACCGCATCCTGGATGCGAAACTGCCCAACCCCAAGCAGTAGCGTCACCTCGACGCCGCGTGACGCGGCGGATGCGAGCGCCACGCGCAATTTGCGGCCCGGTGCGAAATAGGGATTGGCGAGCATCGCACTCTTGCGCGCCGAGCCAAGCGCCTTCAAGTAAGCGCGCTGGATCGTACGCCGGTTGCGCAAATTGTCGCGCACCACAAGAGCAGCCTGCGCTGGTCCCTCTCCGGGTGGAGCCAGACTCGAGCGCACCTCACGGAACAGCTCCCAGCGCAATTTCAGATTCATCGGTCCGATGCGCAGCCATTGCGCTTCCGCTTCCAGATGAATGTCGTATACCAATGGTCCGCTGACTTTGACGGCGAAGTCCCAGCGCGGCGCCGGCAAGATCAGACTGGGATCATCGTCGGAAATGAAATCATCGTTGATATTGAGTCCGCCAAGAAATGCCAGTTCGCGGTCCACCACACAGATTTTGCGATGCGTACGCACCACGCCACGTCTAAACCACGGGTTGAAGCTGCGATGATTGACGCCCGCTTCGCTCAATTCTTCGTTGAGCAATTTGGATTGCTGAGGTCCGGTACCAAGCCAGTCGGTAATCACATTGGCCGTCACCCCGCGCTGTCCCGCGCGCATCAGCGCGGCCTTCACCGCATCCCCGGTTTCGTCGGCGGCAAAGATATAGGTTTCCAGATAGATTTCGACTTGCGCCGCATCAATGGCAGCGATCAGCGCCGGAAAAAATTCGGCGCCGCAATAGAGGAGCGTAACGTTGTTATGGGCGGTAAAAATTACCGAACGCATGAGAAGAGAAATCCTGAGAGAAAACTGATTGCCAATTTTTACATTACTGCGTTGGTGCTAATTGACGCGAGTCACAAACGCAGTGTGGCGACAATCGGTGCGTGATCCGACAACTTGGCCCATAACGCGCCGTGCAGCACCTGCGCCGCTTCCACCGAACAGCCGCGCAGATAAATTCGATCCAGACGCAGCCACGGCATCATCGCCGGAAAAGTGCGTGCCGGTTTGACCTTGGGACCGCGCATGCCCAACTGACGCAAAATGGAGCCGAATCCAAATGCGGAAAATTGCTTATCGAATACCTCGGTCACGCCCAGACGGTCGCGCAAGGTATCGCTTAAATCGTCACTCCAATCGTTGAAGTCGCCGGCAATAATGACGGGCGCGTCATCTGGCGCGGAACGGCCAACCGCCTCGATCAGCGCCGCTGTCTGCCGCTTTCGTCCGCCCGCAAACAAACCGAGATGCACCACGTAGCAATGCACATCGCCCTTGGTCGTATGCACCACGCAATGCAGGATTCCGCGCTGCTCGAAGGCATGGTCAGATACATCGTGATTGCACGACGACAGGATCGGGAAGCAGCTTAATAGCGCGTTGCCATGGTGGCCGTGATCGTACACTGCGTTCATGCCATACGCGCAATGGTGCGATTCGCCCGCCAGAAAGTCGTGCTGCCCCTCTTCCGGCCAATGCGCGGCATGGCGGATTGCATGCAAGTCATGCCGCCCCTGTACTTCCTGCAAAAACACGATATCGGCCTCCATCATGCCAATTGCTTCTTTCAATGCATGGATGCGCGGGCGGCTGCCAAATGAGGAAACCCCTTTATGGATGTTATAGGTGGCAATACGAAGTTTCATCCAGGTATTTTAGTCTCGCGCGCATTGGGAGGGAAGGTAATACTAACCATTACCCATACCAATTTGAACCCATAAAGCAACAGATGAAATCGATGGATTTTTTCGGCTGGCAAAGTGCCCGCAGTGCTGGGTAGTTGGCTACACAAGCAAGGAGTTTTTTCTAGTGGGACACCGAAACAGCCAGATGAAAAAAGGTGCGCTTTCATGACACGTTATGGCTTCAGATTGGGATGAAGTTGACGATTGCACAAATCAGACATACTGCGGCAATTGTAGAATCGCTTCCGCATTGGAGGGGGAAAAACACTTGTCTGCTGCAGCGCGGTAAGGCAGCCATTCATAATTTACATGCTCGCGCGGCGCCAGCGTAACCGGAGTGCCGCACGGCACCAGCAGGCCGAATACGTGCTCGGTATTTTTTGTGATGCCGGGCGCATAACGATGGCGCCACATCGGATAAATCTCATAGATGTTGGAGAGATGCCAGTCGCGCAGATGCGTCAAGGGAATGTCGTTTCCGCGCAAGTGGAAATCCAGCGTCTCATCCACAACCTTGATTCCTGTTTCCTCTTCCACCTCCCGCACCGCAGTTTTGGTCAACGACTCATCGGGCGCATCCTTCGACCCCGTTACCGACTGCCAATAGCCGGGCTTGTCGGCGCGCTCGATCAGGAGAACGTCAAGTTCAGTGGTGTAAATGACGACCAGTACCGACTCCGGGATTTTATGAGGTGGTTTCATTATGACAAGAAAGCGCGAAAAAAAAAGCGCGGAAATCCGCGCCTTTATTAGAGCGGTTTGCGGGTCGGTGTAAGGGAGCCAAGGTCGGGCCGAGGAGCGCACGTGTACGTGATGTACACCG
>CBINHE010000126.1:0-9985 GCA_966250375.1 uncultured Oxalobacteraceae bacterium | reverse complement strand
GGTGGGTGCGCCCCGCGCACCGGTGCTCTTGCAACGGTATCGGTGCGCGGGGCGCCCTTGCAGGGCGCGCACAGGCTTGCAAGCCTGTGCCGTTTCGCAGGCGGATCGCATGCGATCCGAAATCCCTGCTCACCCCTACAGTGATTTGCAATCCGCTCTATATCGACCACATGAACCAGGTACCGGCGAGCAGGGCGCCGATGCTGGTCATCACTGCAATGGTGCGCACCGTGTGCAATTGCGTCCACAGCAATAAGCCGGTGATCGACAGCAGGATCAGGCTGCCTGCAATGGTGTCCGACAACAACACCCAGAACGCACTGACGCCCACCGACATATGCAGCCGGGTCAAAGTGCCGATCGGTGTGGCATCCACATGATCGAGCTTGACGAAGCGATTGCCGACAAAATATTCGGCACTCACTCCACGCTGCGGACTTTGCATGCTGATGCTCCAGCGCTCGGGTTGCAGCACTTCCCGATCGGCCCACACGATTTTCCTGGCTGGCTGCGACTTCGTCTGCGTTACCTGTTCCGGCGTAAATTTCAATTCCTTTTGCAGCCAGTCCGACATCTGTTTCGGCGATGTCATAGGTTGCGCCGGCAATGGCAATTGCGCGGTTTTCTGCACGATTTTTTCAACCGGGATTTTCATGATGGCGCGGTGATTGAGCAGAATGCCGGTGGCGCCGAACAGCAAGCCGAGCACCGCCCCCCACAAGCCGACATACAGATGCGTTTTGCGCAACCACGTCAGGAAGATGGCACGTCGGCTGCGGCTACGCTTTCGTGTGCCGGACGATGCGCCTGTGATCGGTTCTGCAGGCGCATCGCCGAGCGTGCGGGAAAAAACGTCGGCTTGCATGCGTCAATCCCTCCCGTGTTTAAGCGGTAATGCCGGGGCTGGATCGGCGCCAGCGATGGTCTTGATGACGAAGTTCATATGGGTTCCTTAAAAATTGTAACGTGCGGTCACTTGCACTGAGCGCGGTGCGCCAGGCATGTTCAGGTTCTTGCTGCTGCCTTGTCCTGCGACGAAGTATTTTCGATTGAATACATTCATCAGGTTCAATTGCAGATCGAGGCCTGCCATCCGGTAGTACGCCATTGCGTCGGCGGTAACGTAGCGCGGCAAGGTCACGGTATTGCCCGGGTTGGCAAAGCGATCGCCGACATAGTTCACGCCGGCACCGGCGCCAAAGCCGCGTCCCAATGCCTTGGTGAGCCAGAGATTGGCGCTGTGGACCGGGGTCAGGGTGGGGCGTTTGCCTTGGATAAACTGACCATCATCCTGCGCGATCGAAGACGTGGTGCGCGCATCGAGGTAGGAATAGCCGGACCAGATTTGCCAGCCGTGCGACAAGTCGCCTGTGAAGGTCAATTCAAGACCATTGGTGCGCTGCACGCCGATCGGGATCAACTGTTTGGTTGTCGGATCGGTTGCCTTGATGTTGGTGCGCTCCAGCTGGAACAGCGATGCCGTGGCGGATGCGCGGCCGTCGAGGAAGTCGAACTTCGCACCGATTTCGTTGTTCGTGGTTTGTTCCGGTGCTAGCTGCGCATTGTTCGCCGCCAGCGGGAGGCTTTCGCCGGAGGGCTGGAACGACTTGCTGTATGAGACGTAATAAGACTGGTTTTGTGTCGGCTGATACACCAGGCCGGCACGCGGACTCCAGGCGCGATCGGTACGGTCCAGGTCGGATTGTCCGGCGCGTCGCTCTTTGGTTTCTTGTCCGAACTTATCATAGCGCACGCCTGCCAGTGCTTTCCACCGCTCGGACAGCGTGACCAGATCCTGTGCGTACACGCTGGCCACAGTTAAAATGCCGAGATTGTCGTTGGTGCTGGTGGGCGTTGCGACCGTGAATGGCACAACCGGCACGACTGGATTGAACAGCGACACGGTGGCGACATTATTCTGCGTGCGGAACACCTGGTCTTTATTCTGTTTGCCGATCTCGACTCCATACAGCAATTGGTGCGGCATGCCGGCCAGCGTGGTTTTCTGGACCAGTTCCGTCTGGTTGGAATAGCCATCTTCCTCGCGTCTCACATTGCTGCGGTTAAGCGATACCGTTTGCGTCACCTCATTGACCGAACCAACCAGCGTGTTGTTGCGATCGAGCGAATAGTTGTAGCGGCGGAATGCGTTGCGTACTGACCATTCGTTGTTGAAGCGGTGATCCAGCGTGAAGCCGAGCGCCGTCACACGCGACTGCGTATAGTCGAAATCCTTCGCATTTGCCGCGCCGTAATAGGTGCTGGCCGGTACGTCCACCGGTCGCCCCTGAAAGGCGGGGACGCCAAAGTCGGTTACACGGCGATCGGCCAGGTATTCGCCCTGAATCAACAGCTTGGTGTCTGCACCGAGCTTGATGGACAAGGAGGGCGACAACGCTTCGCGCTTCAGGAACTGCTGGTTGCGATAGCTATCAGCGCGTTCCAGCGCGCCGGTCACGCGAAACGCCACATCTTTGTCGCTGTAGTTGCGTGCCAGATCAAATTCGCCACGGCGCTGGTTCCAGCTACCGGCCTGGACGCTGACTTCGGTCTTGTCGATGCCGGGTTTTTTGGTGATGCGGTTGATCAGGCCACCGGAAGATCCGCGCCCGTACAGCACCGATGCCGGCCCTTTGATCACTTCCACTTGTTCGATATTCGACAGGTCGCGGAAATACATCGCGTCGTCGCGCAAGCCGTCAATGAATTGATCGGCAATCGCGGTGAAGCCGCGGATCGTGACTTGATCGCGCTGGCCATCGCCAGTCGATAAACCGATCCCAGGCACCGATTTCAGCACATCCTGCATCGAGCGCACGCCCTGATCGCGCAGCAGACTTTGCGGCACCACGTTGACTGTTTGTGGAATGTCGCGCAGCGGCGCCTCGATTTTGGTGGTGCTGACAGCGGTAGGCGGATTGTAGGTAGGCGGTAGCTCTCGGCTGCTTGTTACCTTCACCTCGGGCAAGGTTGCATCGGGTTCTGCGGACGAGGCTGTTTGTGCGAATGTGGGGTTGGATAATTGTTGAAGTGCGAGCGCGACCAGCAGCGCCAGTTTTGTCTTTTTGATTGCCATGATGTTCTTTGTTAAATAAAAATCGGTGGCTGGCTAGTACGTTAAAAAGACTCTTGGCTGGCTATCGGATGACGTGAAAAACTCACGCAAAAGAAATTGTGATTTTGTAGGGGCTGGCCTCCCTTGCAGGGCGCATTTGCGCCGGGCGGCGATCCGCTTGCAAGCGCAAACCGTTCCGCAGGCGTGCGGCAGGCCGCACGAATTCCCTGCTCCACCCCGCGATCGGTGCTGGCACATGCTGTCGGGGGCATGGCCCCCTCCTGCAACAAATATCGAGCAGCGCCCGCACATTCATACGAAAACCGCTCTAGAGCGGATTGCAAATCACTGTAGGGGTGAGCAGGGATTTCGGATCGCATGCGATCCGCCTGCGAAACGGCACAGGCTTGCAAGCCTGTGCGCGCCCTGCAAGGGCGCCCCGCGCACCGATATCGTCGCAAGAGCACTGGTGCGCGAGGCGCACCCTACCTTACCTCGGAGCGCAAACCGCTCCAGGCTTATTTACTTGGCCTGCGGATCGGTGACAAAGCCGATTTTCCCCAAGCCGCCAGACTGCGCGGCGGCCATCACCTGCGCCACCTTCTCATATTGCGTGGTGCGCTCGATGCGTAGATGCAGTTCCGGTTGCGGCTTCTTTTGCGCCGCGTCGGCAATACGGGCGGTCAATTGGGCGGCATCGACGGTCTCGGCATTCCAGTACACCTTGCCTTGGGCATCGATCGCCAGGTTAATGTTTTCCGGCTTGGTTTCGTTTGGCTGATTGGTGGCGCGCGGCAGATCGATCTTCACACTATGGTTCATCACTGGAATGGTGATGATGAAGATAATCAACAGCACCAGCATCACATCGACCAGTGGTGTAGTGTTGATTTCCGGGTTGAAATCGTCGTCCGCATCGGACAGGGAACCCATCGCCATCATGCGCCTCCGACTGCGGCGAGTTTCGTGCCGCTGGCTTCTGCATTTCCAGCAGCAGATTCTGTACGGGCACCGGTCACGAACAGCGCATGCAGATCGAAACCGAACTTGTTCAACTTGGCGATGACCGATTTGTTGCCGCGCACCAGCGCGTTGTAGCCGAAGGTAGCGGGAATCGCCACCGCCAGGCCGAGCGCCGTCATGATCAGCGCTTCGCCCACCGGGCCGGCGACCTTGTCGATGCTGGCTTGTCCGGCGGTGCCGATCGATACCAGCGCATGATAAATACCCCATACCGTGCCGAACAGGCCGACGAACGGCGCAGTCGAACCTACAGAGGCCAATACTGCCATGCCGGTTTGCAGCTTGCCGGCAGCTTCGTCAATCGCCTGCCGCAGCGACAGCGTGACCCAGTCACTGACTGACAACTGATCGTGCAAATGGCCTTTATGCGCGGTGTGGTGGCGCATTGCGTCCACACCTGCCTGCGCGATGTCGGCAAACGGATTGCCGTTGCCGAGCGTGGCAAGGCCTTCGGTCACGCTGGTGGCATCCCAGAACTCGTGGCCAGCCGCTGCTCCGGCACGGCTGTCACGCCACAACTGCAGCGCCTTGGTCACGATCACGTACCACGACGCAATCGACATCGAAATGAGCAACAGTGCGACGCCCTTGGTGACAAAGTCGCCTTGCGTCCACAGGGTTTCCAATCCGTACGGGCTTGCTTGCATGCTGAATCCTTAGTTATCCAATTGAAATGAGATGGGTACGCTGACAGAGCCTGCCACTGCTCTGCCATTGTCGATAAACGGTTTGAAGAGGGCGCGCGAGACCGCTTGGCGCGCGGCCTCGTCAAGCCGTGCAGAACCGGAAGATTTCTGTATCTCGATCTGTTCTGGACGGCCTTTGTCATTGACCAATACGCGCAGAATGACCTTGCCTTGTTCGCCCAAGCGTTTGGAGAGGGGCGGGTATTCGGCGCGCGGCGCTTGAAGATATTCGATGCCGGTTGTAATGGTCCTGGGCTGGGCCGGCGCTGCAGGGGCTGGCGGCGCGGTTACTGCTGGTGCGGCCGGTGCCGCAGGCTCGGGCGCGGCGGGTGCTGCTGTGATGGCCTGCGGTGACGGAGTTGTATTGATTACCGGCCTTGCAGCGGGCGGGGCAACCGTTTTTTTCACGACCGGCACGGTTTTAGGGGGGGCTGGTTGCGGTTTCGGCAAGTCGGGGGCCGGTTCCGGCGTGATGAATGTGGCGAATACTTCGTTTGGCAATGTCTGTGCGGCCTGACGCAGCAGACCACTCTGCAGCGCGTAGAGAAGAACGGCATGCAACAGAATGATCGTGCCAAGCGGCCCAATACGTTTGACCTGCCGCAGTGCCAGAAAAGGAAGGCCGAGGCGTGGAGAAGGTGGTCTGGTGTTCATGCGTCGCGCCTATGCTGCGATCGCGCCGTACTGGAGCATGATGGGCTGCGTGTCGGCGGCATCCCGACATTCCCGCAATACCTGCTTGGCACAGGAATGGCATTTGCCGCAGCATGTACCGACGCCCAACTGATCCCGCAGTTCGGGCATCGACGTGATGCCGGAATCCACCGCTTGGCGGATTCTGCGGTCGGAAATGTTATTGCAGACACAGACAATCATTGAGAGACCTTGTTGTTTGAGATTCGGCTGAAAAATCAATACGAACGTGTGCCCGATACGAGCCGGGTAAAAAGCTTCAGTTTTTCCGGTCGCGGCATCGCTCGTTCGACTACCGTCGCCCATTGTTCCGATAATTGCAGGCATGTCGCACGGAGCACAGGTGCGAGATCGGGCAAGTCGGCGAGGGCTTTCAAATGGCGTTCGATGACCGACGCCAACTTGATGCAGCTACCTGTTTCGCTGACATTGGCGGTGTAATGAGACATCAAATGCAGTACGGCTGAAACCAGTAATTCCGGCTGCGAAGAAACGCCGTTCGGTTCAAGAAATGCAAGATTGATTCCGTCAATGACCATAAAATCTCCTTGGCAAGAGAGCGCTTTTTGCTGGCTACCGCGGAACAGCACAATGTTGCGGAGAGCTGGCTGGGTTTGCTAAAGATGTTGCTTATTGCGTCCAGACTAGGCGGTCAGGATCAATTTGTTGAGCTGAGTGAGCCGCAGTCGATAAATCCGGCCTTCATGGTCAATTTCCACCTCATTCATTTGTTGAAACAGATCCTGACTTTTGATGCGCTTAACCGGCTTGGTAACTGAGCCGGCAGCTGATGTCACCATTTCGTCACTTCTAAACCCAGGTTTGCCTTGTCTAGAGCTGAACATAAAGCCTCTTTTTGTAAATGAGAATAATTCGCATTTAAATTATTCCTTATTTGGGTGTGGACTGCAAGGATTTTTTTAGTGAGAGCGGGCATTTTCAGGATGGCAAGTTCACCAAGGCGGTCGTGTCTTGAGACTGTTCTGAAAGGTTGATGGATTGAATTGCCGAGGACTGCAGAGCTATGCACAAGGGTGCCACCCCTTTGGCATTTTGGCAGCTTAATTTTTAGGCAGCGCAAGTTCCCGCAAGGGGCTTCCTTGCCTGCGTGGCCCGTAGGCGGCTGGCGGTCCTGCGGGTGGGATTCTTTGTGCAGCCAGTGCCACGCCGTGCTGAACATCTCGCTCATGAATACCATAAGCCGTGCGCGGCTTCTGCCTTTCGCGGCTGTTCTGCCGATTTGCCCGGTTGCGGCGGCAAAGCGGATGGCGTCTTTTGCTGGTGCGGCTTTAATGGCAGTGTGGCTGTCACCTTGGGGCTACGCACAATGGCGCCACCCCCTTGGCATTTTTTTCGCCTAATTTTTAGGCAGAACAAGCTCCTGCACAAACGGCGTCGGTGGCGTTGCGGGTGTTGGCGCTTCATATCCGAGCGGCGTACCGAATTTGTCGCCGTCCGTATCTTCAGGGGGGATCAGCTTGCCATTGACGTAGGTGAACTGGACATTGAATTTCAACGCGATGACGCTACGCTTCTTGTTGCTCCATTTTGCCCAGTGGTATTCACTGCAGGCATTTTTTACGCCGAAGGAAAAAACGCGAGGGGCGGTGCCGGTGAGATCAATCAAGAACACTTGATTCGGGCAGCCTGTGATGCTGTTTTTCGCGCCTTGGAGGACGAAAAGAGACGTTGCGTCATTCCGGTCTTCAACCGTAATAGGATGCCTTCCGGTTACCAGTCTCCTGCCTTCCAACGACCAAACGTTTTGCACCTCGTCTAACGGATTTGAAGGAGTGCATACTTCCCTAATCAATTTCCCCTTGCTGGTCTTAATTTCGTGGCGACGTTCACAAGTAACGGGTTGCGCGAACACGGCTGCGCTAAATAAAACACAAAACATAACAACATAAATATTTTTCATTATTTTTCTCCACCTATTTTTTTAAATAATGCTAATGCATCAGCCGGTTCTGGCAGCTTGCTAGCGTCACAAGAAAAATGTTTGAAAATAATTTTGCGATCAACGTAGTCGGCGATCCATTCTCTATAAGCCTTTGCAATGTCGCCGCCATTATCCTCGATAAGGTTTCTTGCTTTTTTCTCCCCCACCTGCTTAACAAACGTATCCCGAATCCTCGCCTCCACTGTGGCAAATTTCCCCTTCGGCAGATGGCTCAACTTATTTGCAATCACCAGAGGCCCTGCGCCTTCACCTTCATGATGCATCAGGTACATCAGCTTTGCCTTTTCCGCGTCATTCAAATTGAATATCTTAAACCCCTTGTCCTTCAATACTCGCAGGTTGGCTTTCCCATAATCTGCCGCCGCCATGATGGACCATTCAGGAACGTAGCGCTGGTTGAGGCAGACCTTCACATTGGCGTCGCCTTTATGGGCCCACGGCGTGGGCGTCGTTTTGCCATCAGCCAGGACGAAGACCCATTTCAACTTTCCCTGTTTGTCGGCTTCCTGTTTGACCCAGCCTTTGGCAACACTTTGCTCATGAATAAAGTAGCCGGGTTTCATGACTTGGCCCAGCCATGTGCTCACCAAAAACTGGGTCAAGCCAGCCGCGCCGGTGGCGTTGCCTGAGTGGGCATCCCAGTGCTGTCCAACAACGAGCACAACGGGTTTGCCTTTGTTTTTTCCTTTTTGGATGATCTTTGGCGTGCCGTCAGGATTCAATGCCGGGATGGTATCGGTAATCGGTGCTGCCTCCGCATCGATCAATGCCGCAATCGCCTGCGGTATCAAGCCAACCCGTTCGCCTGCCTTGATGATTTCGGCACGATAGATGTTGTTTCGGCCGAGACGAAGGTTTTCCTTGTTGGGGCATTCCGGCCCCACAACGGCAATAATCGGGTTGCCTGCCTTGTTGATGGTCTGCTTGGCGACCTGTGCTTCCTTGCCTGCATGACCGGCAGGCGGCTGGCGGTCCTGCGGGTGGGATTCTTTGTGCAGCCAGTGCCATGCCGTACCGAACATCTCGCTCACTGAGTACCATAAGCCGTGTGCGGCTTCTGCCTTTTTCGGCTGTTCTGCCGGTTTGCCCGGTTGCGGCGGCAGAGCGGATGGCGCTTTTTGCTGGTGGGGCTTTAATGGCAGTGTGGCTTTCACCTTGGGGCTACGCACAATGGCGCCACCCCCTTGGCATTTTGCCAGATCAATTTTGCATACCTCTTGGTGCTCGCCGCCGACGTCTTTTACACTGACCGTAATATGCCCGTCCTTCTTTTCTGAGGCAGGAAGTACGACAGCGCCTTTTTCATCCGTTGTTGCTTCAATCGCGGGCTGTCCTGGCATTTCAATTTTTACAGGCAGGTTGGCAATCGGTTGGTCAAGACCATCACGCAAGAGAATCGCAATGAGATCGTCAAGCGCTTTTTCTTTGTCGTACGTTTCGGTATCGGGATGACTGGTATCTGCCGGGCTGGGCGCTGCCTCGCTATCCACGCTGGCATTTGGTACTTGCCGGCTCTCCTGATCGATGCGGTCTGGCGATAATGGTGGGCCGTCTGCGTTGCTGCCAGGCGTCGAAGGTGTATCGCTGCCCGAAGGGGAAGTGTCGCTGTTTCGATCCATGATGTTGACTTGAATGTTAGATTGGATTGCCATGCTCATCGCGTGGATTGGGTGTTGGCGTATCAGGGGTCAGATAATCGACAGACCAGGCACCCTTGGGGCCAATCAGAACAGTCAACTCTTTCATTTCCTCCGTGATCTGGCGGGGGATTTTTCCGACAGCATCCGTTTTGCCTTTCAAGATTTCCTTGCCTTCATCCAGCAATCGATAGCGTATTTCTTTGGGCAAGCCGCTGGTTGGATCGATCACGTAGAGTTGTTGGCTAAATTTGTCTGGGGCCGAGACAGGCATATCCGGCAACGCCAGACTCATGCTATCCGGCCCGCTCAACGCAAACCCTGCCGCCTTCTGCGACTGCTTGCCCGGATTGTGGACTTCGATATCCTTTCCGATCCGGATATAGCCGCCGCCCGCCGCCAGCAGGATTTCTTTCGGTGCCTGGATGACGACCTTGCCGTTGACGCTGGTAATCGTAAAATCCTTTTGCGCGGTCGCGGCAATCTCGCCGTCTTGCGCCTGTACTTGCATATTGCCCTTGGCAGCAATCAGTTTGAGGGTGTCCTTGATCTTTGCCTTGGTCCCCGATACGAACAGGCTGATTGATTCCTTGGCGTTGTGAATCCAGCGCCGGCCTGTGGTCTGGTTCGTGTCTCTGAGTGCGATCTGATCCAGGTTGGTGCCTGTAGCGATCGTGGCGCTGCCGGGGGTGGTCATCGCGATGCCGTCCGGCGCGGTGAGGGCGACGATGCCTTGACCGCCCGGCTGCTTGCCGCTGCCTGACTTGCCTTCCTTGTCGGTGTTGCTGCCGCGCTCCAGGTTCTCGATCGCTTCTTTCAGGTGCGTCTGGTGGCCACGGTCGCTCGGCTTGCCCGGTGCCGCGTCGCCGTCGATCAACTGGTTGTCCTTGCCCGTCTCCGGCAGGTTCGCATGCTGGTGCGCGGCGTG
>CBINHE010000125.1:0-10302 GCA_966250375.1 uncultured Oxalobacteraceae bacterium | reverse complement strand
TCGCAATGGCGGCGGTCAGCGTGGTCTTGCCATGATCAACGTGCCCAATCGTGCCCACATTCACGTGCGGTTTTGTCCGCTCAAACTTGCTTTTTGCCATTTTATTCTTCCTTCAAAAAGAACGATTTATCTATACATTCAGAAAATTTGTTGAGGACAGAGTATGCAATGCATGACTCTGTCCCGCAATACCTGCTATTACTTGCTCTTCGCGCTGACGATCGCTTCAGTCACGTTCTTCGGCGCTTCAGCGTAGTGCTTGAATTCCATCGAATAGGTTGCACGACCTTGGGTTGCAGAACGCAACGATGTCGAGTAACCAAACATCTCAGACAGAGGCACTTCAGCTTTAATGATCTTGCCGCCACCGCCGGCAATTTCATCCATGCCCTGCACCATACCGCGACGTGACGACAAGTCGCCCATTACAGTACCGGCGTAGTCTTCCGGTGTTTCAACTTCAACCGCCATCATCGGCTCGAGGATAACCGGGCTGGCCTTGCGGCAGCCATCCTTGAACGCCATCGACGCAGCCATGCGGAACGCATTTTCATTCGAGTCAACGTCGTGGTAGGAACCGAAGAACAATGTAACCTTAACGTCAACCACTGGATAACCGGCCATCACACCCGAAGTCAGCGTCTCGCGAACACCTTTTTCTACTGCAGGAATGTACTCGCGAGGAACCGTGCCGCCCTTGATCGCGTCGACGAACTCAAAGCCCTTGCCAGGCTCTTGCGGCTCGATCTTCAACACAACGTGACCGTATTGACCACGACCTCCGGACTGCTTGACGAATTTGCCTTCGATTTCTTCGCAGGTCTTGCGAATCGTTTCACGATACGCCACCTGTGGCTTGCCGACTGTGGCCTCGACGTTGAACTCACGACGCATACGATCAACGATAATTTCGAGGTGCAATTCGCCCATACCGGCAATAATCGTCTGACCAGATTCCTCATCGGTACGCACGCGGAACGATGGATCTTCCTGCGCCAGACGGTTCAGCGCCAAGCCCATTTTTTCCTGGTCTTGCTTGGTCTTCGGCTCAACCGCTTGCGAAATCACCGGCTCCGGGAACACCATGCGTTCGAGCGTGATAATTGCGCTCGGATCACATAGCGTTTCACCCGTCGTCGCCTCTTTCAAGCCGACGGCAGCAGCGATATCGCCCGCGCGCACTTCCTTGATTTCTTCGCGCTGGTTGGCGTGCATCTGCAGAATACGACCGAGACGCTCTTTCTTGCCTTTAACCGGGTTATAAACGGTATCGCCGGAATTGACAGTGCCGGAATAAACACGGAAGAAAATCAGCTGACCAACGAATGGATCGGTCATGATTTTGAAAGCCAATGCAGAAAACTTCTCGTTGTCTTCAGCTTTACGCTCGATCGGTTCATCGTTTTCATCCAGGCCCTTGACCGGCGGGATGTCGGTCGGCGCCGGCAGATATTCGATCACGCCGTCGAGCATGGCTTGCACACCCTTGTTCTTGAACGCGGTACCGCACATCATCGGCACGATTTCACCGGCGATCGTACGCTGACGAATGGCTGTCTTGATTTCAGCCTCAGCCAAGTCGCCTTCTTCAAGGTACTTGTTCATCAACTCTTCAGTCGCTTCCGCAGCCGCCTCGACCATCTTTTCACGCCACTCTTGTGCGGTAGCAGCGAGATCCTCAGGAATATCGCGATAGTCGAATTTCATGCCTTGCGATGCCTCGTCCCAGAAGACGGCTTTCATCTTGACGAGATCAATCACGCCCTGAAAATTTTCTTCGGCACCGATAGGCACTTGCATTGGAATCGGATTGGCCTTCAGGCGGGTACGCATCTGCTCGTACACCTTGAAGAAATTCGCACCGGTGCGGTCCATCTTGTTGACGAACGCCAGACGCGGCACTTTATACTTGTTGGCTTGGCGCCAGACGGTTTCCGACTGCGGCTGCACGCCACCCACTGCGCAATACACCATGCACGCGCCGTCCAGCACGCGCATCGAGCGCTCAACTTCAATCGTGAAGTCGACGTGACCCGGGGTATCAATGATGTTGATGTGATGCTCAGGGAAATTGTTGGCCATGCCTCTCCAGAAGCAAGTCGTCGCAGCGGACGTAATTGTGATGCCGCGCTCTTGCTCTTGCTCCATCCAGTCCATGGTGGCCGCGCCATCATGCACTTCACCGATCTTGTGGTTCACGCCCGTGTAATACAGAATGCGTTCGGTGGTAGTGGTCTTGCCGGCATCGATGTGAGCGGAAATACCAATGTTGCGGTAGCGCTCAATGGGGGTCTTGCGAGCCATATTGAATCCTAAGTCTTTTTAATGAACTAAACCGAGCGCCACTTTTAACAAAGAGATGCGCCCGGTTTGGCATGATTTACACGAGACAGCGCCCCTTGCATGCGCAAGAGGCCCGCCATCCAATTATTAGAAGCGGAAGTGCGAGAACGCCTTGTTCGCTTCTGCCATGCGATGCACTTCATCGCGCTTTTTCATCGCACCGCCGCGGCCTTCAGCCGCCTCCATCAACTCGCCACCCAAACGTTGCGGCATCGATTTTTCGCTGCGCTTGTTGGCCGCTTCACGCAACCAACGCATCGACAATGCCATACGACGTACTGGACGCACCTCAACTGGCACCTGGTAGTTCGCTCCACCGACGCGACGGGATTTCACCTCAACCATCGGCTTGCAATTACTGATCGCGGCAGCAAACACTTCCAGCGGATCTTTGCCGGATTTGGTTTGAATATGCTCAAACGCACCGTAGATGATGTTTTCGGCGACCGATTTTTTACCGGACAGCATCAAGACGTTGACGAATTTAGCGACATCAACATTGCCGAATTTTGGATCTGGCAGAATTTCCCGCTTGGGGACTTCACGACGACGTGGCATTTCGATTCCTTTCAATCTTCAGTTGAGCGCGCGACTTGTTTTTTTGCGCACCCACGGGCAATCATCATAATCACCCACTTACTCGGCCCATTGGAGACCGACTCTCATTCCACTTACTACAGCGGAAAACTTGATTACTTCTTGGCAGCTTTCGCACGCTTCGCGCCGTACTTCGAACGTGCTTGCTTACGGTCTTTCACGCCTTGGGTATCCAACGCGCCGCGCACCATGTGGTAACGCACACCCGGCAAATCCTTCACACGACCGCCGCGCAACAGCACGACGCTATGCTCTTGCAAGTTGTGACCCTCACCGCCGATGTACGAAATCACTTCGAAACCGTTGGTCAGACGTACTTTGGCAACCTTACGCAAAGCCGAGTTCGGCTTCTTTGGAGTTGTCGTATAAACACGGGTGCATACGCCGCGTTTTTGCGGGCTATTTTCCAGCGCCGGCGATTTGCTCTTGATCACGGCGGAAACGCGTGGCTGGCGAATCAGTTGATTGATGGTTGGCATCGGTCTAAATCCAACAAATTATTGCAACATTAATACTACAAACCCATAACAAGCCCGAAAATGCGGCTGCCCGGGGACTAAACCAAAATTGGATATACGCATGAAAACTGCGCGTTCGATTCGACAAAAAAAGGAAAAGCGTCACAAGAAAGCGGAAAGCAGACCAAAGAACGCTCAAGCCCAAGAGAGCTCAAAATCGAGAACTCGCGAGTATAAACCTGCTTACTTTGGCAGTCAACCATTGATTCACATCAACCACGAGGGTTAACTCGACAGCTTTCAGGCGATCGGAGACAGCTTCTTGTTAAGCATCCAATTCAAATCAATTGTAAATTTGGTCGGCATTTCCCTGAGCGAACCATGCTCGCAACAGGCCGCCAGCACCACGAGCATGCCCCCTCTTTTTCGCCCGTGAACATCTTGCCGCTCTCGTTAAGGCCAGCGCCATGCTCCATAGCTGGTTACGATTCTGCGCGACGACCTCCATTGCCACCATCCATTTTTCCAGCACGCCTGCGCATGCAGCCCCCCCCCCCCCCCCTCCTATCCAGCGCTGCATGAATGGCTGCCGATACCTATCGCAATGCATGAGCCACAAACCATTCAGTTAGCACCCCCAATGTCGAGGCACTGACCGGCCCAGTGGAAGATCGAGAATGTGAACAACAATGTGCTCGAGAGTTGTAGCCATCATTTCGAGTACAACCTCGAAGGAATCACTACTTTTTGAAATGAGAACTGCTGCCCCTAGCTGTCGCCCCATTTAAATAAACAACACGAGACTGCATCAAAGTTACGTTGGGCAACAAATGCTTTGAATCAACAAAAAGATGCAGTACAGTTACGTACATCATTGCAAGCTTTCGGATGGCTTTCAAGGGTATGTATGGGAATCAGAAAAATCATTAAAAGAAAAGGCCATCCGCGGCTTTGATCGATCAATAACGATAGGCTTAATTTATCCATAAAGTTCATTGAAGGTTCTTCACATGCACCATCCCATTGTGTCAACCGGATCGTCCCAATCGCTGCGGGTGCTATTGATTGATGATGACAACTTCATGCTGGAATTGATCAGCGACATATTGCATGACATCGGCATTGCGAATGTCATCACAGCTGCCGGCGGCAGACAGGGAATTACTGCATTTGAAGCCGCCAGGCCCGCTCCAGACATCGTTATTTGCGACATCAATATGCCGGACAAGGATGGCTTTCAATTGATGGAACTACTGGCGGAACAGAAGTATCGCGGTGGCGTCATTCTCGTATCGGGCCTGACGAGCCGGGTTATGAATTCAGCGACATTGATGGCGAATTTTCATCATTTGAATATCCTCGGCGCCCTACCTAAACCTATTGAAAAAAACGCTTTGGCGGCGCTCATATCGAAGCGGCAGTCACCTCCGTAACATCCTTGCCATTTCATTCGATGAAGAAAGGATGCATCGCGGTTATCGTCAACCTGATTTCTTGTGATTACAACAACGCTGGATTAACCGTTACGAATTTCTTTAAGTGTTTAGTTACTTCATCCAATGACAATGCATCCGACCCACATTGAACAATCGGCACAACGCAAGCTATTCAGCCTCATTCCACTCCTCTATTTACCATCGATAATAGCGACGGCTTTCGCGTGCCTGCCGCTATACAACCGTATGGGTTTATTAGAGGGAGTCGCATTGGCCGGCGTTGCAAGCAGCACTATTTGGGCGACATGGAAGCATGGCAAACAGACTAACCAGAACAGTCAGGAGAACGACGCCGCGCTAGTCGAGTCCGATGACATGGGCATTTTGTTGGCTGGGGTGCTGCCTGTCTGGCAGCGGCATGTCGAATCGGTCAGAGATCAGACCGAAACCGCCATCTCTCAATTACTCACCGGCTTTTCGTCATTGGTAAAGCAATTCGATTCAGCTGGCTTTACGGGAGGAGCGGCACGAGAAAAAGCTGCCAATGCAGTAGTGACAATCAATCTCCTGACATTGTGCGAACGAGAGTTGGGCCCGGTCATCAAATGCTTGGAAAAGATTATCGCAAGCAAAGCCGAATTACTTGACAATGTGAACACTTTAGCGACGGCCACGGGTGAACTGAAAGATCTGGCCGGCGAAGTCAGCCACATCGCTGCCCAAACAAATCTGTTGGCCATCAATGCATCCATCGAGGCGGCGCGCGCCGGTCCGGCCGGCCGGGGATTTGCGGTTATTGCGGCGGAAGTCCGCAAACTGTCTCAACTATCTGCCGATATCGGCTCGCGCATCACGCAAAGGATGAGCCAGATTTCAGCCACCATGAAGCTCACATTGGACACAGCTACCAGAACAGCCGACCACGATCGTGAGGCAATCACTGCGACCGGCCATGTTGTGGAAGACGTACTCGGCCATGTGCGCGAGCTGGGGACTTCGGCCGAAAACATGCGCTCGGAAGGAAATCAAATTCGGACCGATGTCGAAAATTTACTGGTCGCGTTGCAATTTCAGGACCGGGTTCGCCAGATTTTAGAAGTCGTAGAAGCAGACATGGCGAAACTGGAACAAACCGTAAGTGCGGGCGACGCCAACCTACCGACACCTGATTCATGGCTAGTGGAACTGGGTACGCATTACACGATGGAAGATGAGCACCACAGCCACAGCACATCCGACGCCGCAAAGACGACGGCAGCGCAAAGTGAAGAAGTGACATTTTTTTAACCCGTGATGCACGACGGGACAGGAGCGGAATCGGCCAAATCAAAAAGCGATTCCTGCTCGACCGAATTGAAGAACGAACGATACCCCTCTCAAAAGGGATAGCGATAAAAACAAGCATGACTACATTTCGAGGGGACCATGGCAAAAACCATTTTGATAGTCGATGACTCCGCATCGGTAAGAGAAGTGATCGGCATTACACTGCGCGGCGCCGGATATGACGTCATCGAAGGCCGCGACGGCAAGGATGCGCTGGACAAGATGACCGGCCAGAAGATTCACCTGGTAGTCAGCGACGTCAATATGCCCAATATGGATGGCATCAGTTTTGTCAAGGCGGTCAAGGCGCTGCCAAACTACCGGTTTACGCCGGTCATCATGCTTACCACCGAGTCCGCCGATGAAAAAAAGCGCGAGGGGCAGGCTGCCGGCGCAAAAGCCTGGGTGGTAAAGCCATTCAAGCCGGAGGTTCTTCTCAATGCCGTTCAGAAGCTGATTTTGCCCTAAGCCGGCTGCGCTCTTTCCATTGCCGCAAACTCCCGGAGACAAGCATGACCAGTGAAAAAAATTCGGCTTCCGAGGCGGCCTGCCGGCTGCGCATGGAAAACGAAATGACCATCTACCATGCGGTGGAACTAAAGCAAACGCTATTAGCCGCACTGGAGAATCCGCATTCGCTTGAAATCGACCTGTCCGCGGTTACCGAAATCGATAGCGCGGGAATACAACTTTTAATCTCCGCCAAAGAATCGGCCAAGCTGCAGCGCAAGGACATGCATTTGGTCGGCCATAGCGCTGCGGTGATTGAAGCATTCGAACTGCTTAAACTGGTCGGCTATTTCGGCGATCCGCTGATCATTCCATCGCCCTTGCAATCCGGGATGGGCCGATTCTCTTCCAACTAAACGGCGGGACCTCCAGATGTCATTTGATCATGCGCTGCAAACTTTCATTGTTGAGAGCCGCGAGTTACTTGAAGAAATGGAAAACGCGCTGCTAGGCGTCGATCCTGCGCAAGTCGAGTCCGATACTGTCAATGCGATCTTCCGCGCGGCCCATACCATCAAGGGGTCGGCTGGCTTATTCGGCCTGGATCATATTGTCGCGTTTACCCACGTGGTCGAGGGCGTACTGGATGCAGTGCGCAACGGCACCGTCGAACTGGATGCCAATCTGGTTGCGCTACTGCTCTCGTGCCGCGACCATATCGAAGCATTAATGGGCGCAGTGGCGGCAGGCCAGGTCGACGAAGACCCGGCGATGGTAGAGCAAGGTGCGCCACTGCTCAAACTTTTGCAAGCCTATTTCTCTGCACCCAAACCATCGGCCGGTACCCAGATGGTCACCGGCGCGGAAGACGTGCAATCGGTCGAGCGCATCGAAGGCGGCAACGCAAGTGGAGACAACTGGCATATATCGCTACGCTTCGGCAGCGATGTATTGCGCAACGGCATGGATCCGATGTCGTTCCTTCGGTATCTCGGAACGCTTGGCACGATTGTCGAAATCCTGACCTTGCACGGTGCGATTCCTGCTACGGAAGAGATCGATCCCGAAGCGTGTTATCTGGGCTTTGAAATCGCGTTCAAGAGCAGCGCCAATAAAGCTGCGATTGAAAGCGTGTTTGAGTTTGTGCGTGACGATTGCCGTATCCGCATCGTTGCGCCGCATAGTCATATTTCCGAATATATCCGTTTGATCCAGGAGTCGCCGGATGAGCATGCTCGTCTGGGTGAGATATTGGTCAACGCCGGCACCATCACCGCGAACGAACTGGCGTCCGCACTACAGTCGCAGTCGGACGAAACCCCATCGCAACCCCTTGGCGCCATTCTGATCGCGCAGGGAGCGGCGCTGCCACCTGTCGTGGAAGCCGCGCTTGCCAAGCAAAATCAAGTCCGGGAAGCAAAAAATAGCGAGAACCGTTCGATCCGCGTCGATGCGGAAAAACTGGACTATCTGATCAATCTGGTCGGCGAATTGATTATCACCACCGCAAGTGCCAATTTGATTGCGCGGCGGTCGAAAAACACCGCGCTGCAAGACTGTACGTCAACACTGTCCGCGCTGGTCGAAGACGTTCGGGATAGCGCGCTGCAATTACGCATGGTCAAGATCGGCGCCACATTCAACCGCTTCCAGCGTGTCGTACACGACGTCTCGCGCGAACTCGGCAAGGATATCGGCTTGGCCACCAGTGGCGAAGATACTGAACTTGACAAGACCGTGGTGGAAAAAATCACCGACCCCCTGACCCACCTGGTCAGGAATGCGATGGACCATGGCATTGAGCCGCTTGATGTGCGAACTGCGCGCGGCAAACCTGCCAAAGGCACGATCCGTCTGAATGCCTATCACGACTCGGGCACGATCGTCATTGAAGTCGGCGACGACGGCGGTGGCTTGAAACGCGACAAAATCCTGGCGAAAGCCATCGAACGAGGACTCGTTGAACCTGGCCGGCATCTGAGCGACGATGAAATCCACAACTTGATTTTTGAACCAGGTTTTTCGACGGCGGAACAAGTGACCAACCTGTCCGGCCGCGGCGTCGGCATGGACGTGGTGAAACGTAATATCACCGCGTTGCGCGGCAGCGTCGGCGTCAGCAGCGTCGAAGGCGTGGGCGCGACAGTGACGGTGCGTCTGCCGCTGACGCTGGCGATTATCAATGGCTTCCTGGTCGAGGTCGGGAAGTCGATGTATGTGGTTCCGGTGGACATGATCGAGGAGTGCGTGGAATTTTCCACGGAGTCCGGACATGACTATGCCAACTTGCGCGGCCAAGTGTTGCCGTTCATTCGCCTGCGCGCACTGTTCGACGTCGAAGGCGAACCGACGCGGCGCCAGAATATTGTGGTGATCAAGCACGCCGGACAAAGAGCGGGGCTGGTGGTGGACACGCTGCTCGGCGAGTTTCAAACCGTCATCAAGCCGCTCAACAAAATGTTCAATCAAGTCAAGTGCATCAGCGGCTCGACCATTCTCGGCAGCGGGCATGTCGCATTGATTCTCGATGTGCCGGCACTGATTCAGCAAACCAGCGAAGCCGCACCGCCCACATAAAAACCGGTGAGCGCATCGTGCTTGCTGAATAGACGTCCCACCTTGGCCGACCAACCGCAACCCATGTTCTAAGGAATGTTCATGTTTGCAAATATGAAAATCGGTGTGAAGTTAGCACTGGGCTTCGGCCTGGTATTAGTCCTGTTATCGGTCACTATCGGTATCGGGATCAACCGGATGGGGTTAATGGGAAACAGCATCGACACGATCATCACCAAAGATTGGGTCAAGGTTTCGCTTATTAATGATATCGCCGATTTGGCCAACGACAATGCCAAAGCGAATATGGAGCTATTCCTGATATCGGACAAGCAAGCCATCGCCAAGATTCTGGAACGCATCGATGGCAACAAGAACAAAATCAACGAGGCGATGGGACGAGTCGAAGCCTTGATCCGCCGACCGGAAGGCAAAACCATGCTCGAAAAAATCAAGGAAGCGCGCAAGGTATATGTCGCCTCTTTCAGCAAGGTGTCACGCGTTTTGCTCGAGGAAGGCAAGCGCGACGCAGCCACGCAGATAATGACAAACGAGACACTGCCGACACTGACGGCCTTCATTGCCGCAATTAACGATCTGAACGCGTTCCAAAAATCCATCGTTGAGGCGTCCGGCAAAGAGGCCGAGAAAATTTATGAGACTGGGCGCGCCCTCATGTTGGCCTTGGGCAGTGCCGCCGTGGTATTAGGCATACTCGCCGCCGCGCTCGTTACGCGCGCTATCACGCGCCCCTTGGCCGAAGTGGTCCGGGTCGCCAATCAACTGGCCGAAGGTGACCTGACGGCGAAGATCGAATCGACTGCCAAGGACGAAACCGGACAATTGCTGCAAGCGATGCAAAACATGATCACAAAGCTGTCGCAGGTGGTATCGGAAGTCAACAGCAGCGCCGAAGCATTGGCCGGTGCCTCCGAAGAAGTCAGCGCCACCGCCCAATCGCTGTCGCAGGCGTCCAGCGAACAGGCCGCCGGCGTCGAGGAAACCAGCGCCTCAATCGAGCAGATGACAGCATCAATCTCACAGAATACCGAGAACGCGAAGGTCACCGACGGCATGGCCAGCAAGGCCGCGCACGAAGCCACCGAAGGCGGCGAAGCGGTCAAGGCCACGGTCGC
>CBINHE010000124.1:0-10319 GCA_966250375.1 uncultured Oxalobacteraceae bacterium | reverse complement strand
CGCACGTACGGATCTGTACGGGGGGTGTCGGGTAACCGGCATTCCTACCGTGACCAATTATTGGGATACCGACGAGCACGAATATCGTTCCACCGCGCGATTAGGTTTCGCTCCGTGGCAGGACCTGTCCAGCCGTGTGCGTGGCCCGATTCTTTTTGACTTGAACGAAAATTTCGTGACAGCGTGGGATAAAGCCGAAGGACAAGGATCCAAATTCTTTTGGCATCCGGAGCGAAAAGACATCAAACCGCAGGTTTTTGAAAAACCCGCGCTACAACTCGGCAAGGGGGAAATGGCGCAAATATGCCGCACGCAGCCGCAGGAAGGCGAGCGCGCCATTCTCAATCTGTATCAGATCGCGCTGAGCAACGCACGGCAATACGTCTACTTCGAAAACCAGTATTTTCGATATAAGGAACTTGCGGATCTTATTCGCAACGTAAGACGCAAACTCAAGCAAAATGGATGGAAGCGCGACTTTTATATTTTCGTGGTAACCAATGTTCCCCCGGACGCAGGACGGGTGAATACCTACGAAATGCTTGCCGCATTGGGCAAGGCAAGCACGATGCCGACGATTCACAAAAAAGAAGGCAGCAATGAAACCTCTTCAGAGGCGGCATTACGCAAAGCCGACCTTGATGGAATTCATATTCATGTCGCCACACTCGCCACCTGTGCACAGATCGGGCAAGAGATGCGCTACAAGGAAATTTATGTGCATTCCAAATTGATGTTGATCGACGATGTGTTTTTCACACTCGGCTCAGCCAATATCAATGTTCGCAGCATGGAAGCCGATAGCGAACTCAATATTGCCTGCCCTTCACCCGAATTGACTCGACAATTGCGTGAGCAGTTGTGGAAGATTCATACTAGGAAAGCGCCATCGGAGGATATGACAAGGGAATTTGACGATTGGGGCAAAATCATGACAAAAAATCTTAAAAATAAAGAGACGAAGAAGCCATTGGTTGCGCCATTGCTGGAGTTTTTTGATGACGGCACTTCCAAAGCTGCTTTGGACTGAGAAAAAATGAACAGAGTACTTCTATTGCTTGCTACGCTGCTATGTTGCCTGGGTTGCGATTTTGTGTATGGGAAGAAAAATATGGATATTGAAAACGTGGATTGGAAAGCGCTGGAATTCACTTGCAAACGCGAACAGGGTCTGTGGCCCAGAGTAGACGAGGAAGCGGATGGTTGGTTCAAGCAAGCGCGCAAGCTCGAAAAAGAAAATAAGGAAGGTGCCGAAAAATACATTATCGCGCTTTACGAAAAGGCGGCGGAAAGGAACCACTTCAAGGCGATCAACAATCTCGCCTTGATGTACCGGAATGGTTACGGTGTGCCGGTCAATGAAAACAAAGCGGTGGAGTTAGTCGAGCGCTTGATGGCGATGAATATCGGCGCGGGCTACTACCAGATGGGCAATTTTCTTGAGCAAGGCGTCGGCGTGAAACAGGACCGAGTGGCGGCGCTGGCCTATTACCGGAAGTCGGCGGACTTAGGCGACCCGCAGGGGCAGTTTTTGGTTGGGAAAAAGCTGGTAGATAAATTTCTGCAAACGCCGATGCGTGTGCAAGCGATAGCGCTCGGCACGAAAATGCTGGAGTGTTCGCTATCCCAAGGGCATGCGCCGGCTGGTTATGAGTTGGGCATGACTTATGCGATTGTTGAAGAAAATATACCCAAGTCCCTCGCATATTTTCAGCAATCTGCCGCGTTAGGACATCGAGAAAGTGTATATGCGCTGGAGGGAATTTTTGAGGACGGCGAATACAACTTGGGAAAAGATCCTCAACGCGCTGCCTGTTATAGAAAGCTTTACGAAGAATTGCGAGCTGATCCAAGTAAAAAATTTCCTAACATCGACAGAATTTGCCCTTTGCCACCAAAACCAATGCCCGAGGCTTGACATGACGAACACAGTACAACAGGCTGCCGCAAGGTATGCCAAATTGAATAGGCGTTTTTGGCTTGGCTTTTTTTGTTCCGTGATTTTGTGGCTAATTGCGGCATATGCATTGTCGGATTCATGTCTGGAGATGGGTGGTGGGCCGTCACATTGCAGCGGCCATATTCCAAGTTTCTTAACCCTGTTTTCAATTATTTATATTTCGCTGGGGGTTCCACTTGCAATTTGTTTGTTGGTTTGTGCGCTGTACACAGGTGCAAAAAGGAGAAAATTTGAGCGAGCCATGAAATCTTGCATGCGCCAAGCAGAATAAAACCAATGGCGTCAAGTCTGATTTGATTTTTTTCTTGCATTCGTGGGCGCATACTTGGAGCTTAAGCTCTAAGCCTTCTCATTACGCGATTTAAATCTGCTAGCAGGTGACATTCCCAAATTTGATAGCAATGCCATCCCATCGCCCTCAAATTTCGGAGCGCTCTTGCATCACGGGCCTTGTTTTTCTTTATCTTGGGTACCCAATATTCACAATTTGATTTCGGCACCCGCCCATACTTGCAGGCATGTCCGTGCCAAAAACAGCCGTGAACAAAAATTACTGACCGGTATTTCGGAAGAACGACATCGGGGGAGCCTGGCAACTGATAGCCTGTTCTTGCATACCTAAATCCATTTCCCCATAGCACAGCCTTGACCAAAAGTTCGGGTTTTGTGTTTCGGCTCCGAATTCGGGACATTACCTCACTTCGCTTTTCGGGGGTAAAAACATCCATATTCAACCTCAGGATTCTCGATTGCCGCAGTTAATTCAGGTTGTCGGTGATCTAGCTCTGAACACATTCCCATCATAGATCGAACAGCGAGCGGTCTCGCTCCGTTCGGAGGCCTTGCCCATCCTGTCAAACACGGCAGCAGTGTTATCCCTTAAAAACTCGTATGCATCACGCCGTTTTTTCATGAGAATGCATACATGGAAAAGAGTGCGAAAGACATTTCAGATATGTACGTGATCCAATTTGGGGCGCATTGATATTGCTCATAACGAGGCTATCAGTCACTTCTATCATAGATAAAGGGGTATGCAGGATTCCCGCATAGGAAGCAGCAAGGCGATGGCATCAGTGCAATTTCCCCCGCAATTGTGTTTTATTGTGTTCTATAACAGAGATGAGGTGAATGATGGCTAACAGTTTGATGCGCTTCGATCCGTTGACGGAGATTGCGCGCCTTGATCCCTTCCGTAGTATTGATGAATTACTTGGCGATTTTCCGCTGATGTCGACCCGGCGCGGCATCGCGGCGATGCCGCGTTTCCGCATGGATGTGACGGAAGACGATCAGAATTTCCTGGTGAAAGCCGACATGCCGGGCGTAAACAAGGATGACATCAAGGTCGAGATCGATGGCAATCAAGTGACTCTCAGCGCGGAAATCAAAGAAGAAAAAGAGGTGGGTGGCGCAGGCATGCTATGCCGGGAACGTCAATATGGTCAGCAGTATCGGAGCTTTACCTTGCCTCAGGAAGTCGACGATACCAAGGCACAGGCCAAATACGAAAACGGCGTGCTCCAACTGACGCTGCCGAAGAAAACCGGAACCAGTCGCAAGCAACTTGCCATTCAATAGCATTTTCGAGCAGAAATGGAGATTCTTATGCCAAACGTGCTGAAGGTGATTGAGATCCTGGCCGAATCGCCGAAGAGTTGGGAAGATGCCGCCGCAATCGCGGTTGCCAAGGCATCTGAAACAGTTCATGGCGTCAGGTCCATATACATCAAGAATTTCGAAGCGCAAGTCGACAACGACAAGATTACCAGCTACCGGATTAACGCCAAGGTATCGTTCCTGATCGATTAAGTAATTGATTAAGAAGAGCTGATTAAGAAGAGCTCGATGCAACCGTACGGCGTTCGCCAGTGTCAAAAAATATGTGCGTGCGCCGGAGGTAACGGTCATGGGTTTGAATGTCGTACAGAAATTGATTCAGTCGCATCTGGTGCAGGGCAATATGCGGCCCGGCGAGGAGATCGGGTTGCGCATCGACCAGACGCTAACCCAGGATGCGACCGGGACGCTGGTAATGTTGGAGCTGGAAGCGATGGGCCTGGATCGGGTGCAGACCGAGGTCAGTGTCCAGTATGTTGACCATAACCTGATTCAGGAAGACTACAAAAATCCCGATGACCATCTCTTTCTAGACAGTGCCTGCCGGCGCTTTGGCTTATGGTACTCGCGCCCTGGAAACGGGGTGAGTCATCCGTGTCATCAGGAAAACTTCGGTAAGCCGGGCAAGTCGCTGCTCGGTTCCGACAGCCACACGCCGGCGGGCGGGGCAATCGGCATGCTGGCGATCGGGGCAGGCGGACTGGAAGTGGCGCTGGCGATGGCGGGCCAGCCTTTCTTCATGCGTATGCCGCAAGTCTGGGGCGTCAAGCTCACCGGCCAGTTGCAGGAGTGGGTCAGTGCCAAGGATGTGATCCTCGAAATGCTGCGCCGTCACGGCGTGGATGGCGGCTTGGGTCGCATTATCGAATACTACGGGCCGGGACTCGATACCCTTTCCGCGATGGATCGGCATGTCATCGCGAACATGGGTGCCGAACTGGGCGCAACCACCACCGTGTTCCCGTCCGATCAGGAGGTGTTGCGCTTTTTGCGCGCATGGCAGCGCGAACGGGACTGGGTTGAATTGGTCCCTGATCCCGGTGCGACGTATGACGTGCACGAGGAAATCAATCTGTCGAGCCTGGAACCCTTGATCGCGATGCCGTCCAGCCCGGGCAGCGTACGCCCGGTGCGCGAAGTCGCGGGCCAGCGTATCTATCAAGCGTACATCGGTTCATCGGCCAATCCCGGTTACCGCGATTTTGCCGTTCCGGCAATGATGGTGCGCGGCCAGCGTGTGCACGAGCGCGTGTCGTTCGACATTAACCCGACGTCACGGGCGCAGCTCGAAACGCTGATGCGCGACGGTCATATCGCCAGCTTGCTGCATTCAGGCGCGCGCTTGCACCAGGCCGGCTGCAACGGCTGCATCGGCATGGGCCAAGCGCCGGCCACGCAGGAATTGTCTTTGCGCACGGTGCCGCGCAATTTCCCCGGTCGCTCCGGCACGCGCGAAGACAAGGTATGCCTGGTCAGTCCCGAGACCGCCACCGCGTCGGCGCTGACCGGTGTCATCACCGATCCGCGCACGCTCGGCATTCCCTATCCGCGCGTTGCCGATCCCGATAACCCGATCATCAACCGTGACCTGTTCGTATCGCCGTTGCCGCACGACGCAGCCCTGCAGGTAACGCTCGAAAAGGGGCCGAACATCGCATCGCTGCCGACGTTCGCGCCGCTGCCGGATTCGATGGAAGTGCCGGTATTGCTCAAGGTAGGGGATGATATTTCCACCGACGAGATCATGCCGGCCGGGGCGCGAGTGCTGCCGTTTCGCAGCAATATTCCGAGGATCGCCGAATTTTCGTTCGACATCATCGATCCTGCCTATGCCACGCGGGCCAAACAGGTAAAGGGCCATGTCGTGGTGGGCGGTAGCAACTATGGTCAAGGATCGAGCCGCGAGCATGCGGCGCTGGGGCCGCAGTATCTTGGACTACGTGCAGTGCTGGCCAAGGGCTTTGCGCGCATCCATGCGCAGAACCTGGTCAACTTCGGCGTGCTGCCGCTGACCTTCGCCGATCCCGCTGACTATGATGGTATCGAGGCTGGCGACATGCTGCGTCTGCAGGGCATGTGGCGCGCGCTTTCGGAGGGGAATACGTTGACGATCGAAAACGTTTCCCGCCAGCGCAAGTTCTCGGTGTGTCATTTCATGTCGCCGCGACAAGTGCAAATCTTGCTGCGCGGTGGATTGATCAACTGGATGAAAGAACAAATATCAGCCTCGCCCGCGTTGCAGAATGTTTGATCGGCGCAATTTTTGCAGCATAAGTGTCAGAAGCTTTGTGGAAAATTGAATTTTAATCGTGGCTGACCGAGCGGTGATTTGTAACGGAAGGAGCAGACCATGTTACATAACGCGAAAAAATTGGAGGGCATGAACATTGTCGCGATCGATGGCAAAGTCGGAAAGGTTGAGGATCTGTATTTCGACGAGGAAAAGTGGGTGATACGACACTTGGAAGCGGATACCGGCGGCTGGCTCACCGGCCGCAGAGTATTGCTGTCGCCGATATCGGTAATCGGCATTGACTGGCGCGACGATGTGCTGCGCGTTAACCTGGCGCAGGAGCAAATCCAGAACAGCCCCGGTCTTGATACGCACAAGCCGATCTCCCGGCAGCACGAGGCGGATATTTACAGGCACTATGGCTATCCGGCCTACTGGAGCGGCCCCTATTTGTGGGGCTATACGATTTTCCCTACATTAATGGAAAAAGCCCCGATGGAAGATCCCGCACGGCGGGAAACGCGGGAGCGCATGGAAGAGCAGGGCAGGGATCCGCATTTGCGCGCCTGTAAAGAAGTGACCGGCTACCACATCCATGCGCGTGATGACACGCTCGGACACGTCGAGGATTTCCTGTTCGACGAAAAGGACTGGTCGGTCCGCCTGCTGGTGATTGATACGCGCAACTGGTGGCCGGGGAAGCATGTGCTGATACCGCCGCAACGCGTAGAGCGCATCAGTTGGGAGCACAAGGAAGTGTTCATCAACGCCACACGGGTGGAACTTGAGAGCAGCCCGGAATACGATTCGAAAATGTCCCCCCTTACCGGCGAGTACGGTTTATACCGTTTCTCGGACCGCACGCCGGATAACAAGAATTGAATGTGGTGCTATATCACCACGCCAGACCAAGTCATGGAAGTCATGGTGCTGTAACTTTATAAAGTTTGTTCAAGAGCGTGTAGTTCAGGCAGGTTTTCATACGAACATCGCCGGTCCGGAATACAAACGAATTTCGCTTGGGGCCGGGACGACATTTGCCTGTTTCAAGAGTCGCCCCTCGGCCACCGGGTCCTGCAACTGCAGCAATTGCGAAGCCATCACGTCATATAGCGGAACCCCGCCTGCGGGATGGACGCACAGGCGATGCCTTATTTTGCCATCCTCGCCAAAAACATCGATGTTCGCGATTACCTCCATCCGAATTCGATAGCGGGCACGAGTATGAGCGCCAGTCACGTGGAAATATCCATAGTCCCTGAATTCCTGGCGCTGTTCCGGGTTCAACAATCGCATCAGTAAGGTAAGCGCCCGGCGTTTCGCCCGGCGCTCCTTCCGTACCGTGTGTGTGTCGTGCATGGCCTCCATCCACACTTCCGCACGACGCAGCCGGGCCTGATCCATGCGTTGCCGGGTCGAGCGGAAAAACGCGCACAAGCGAATACTGCCTGTTCGCAAGGCCGCCGGTAACTTGCCGTACCAGTGACCTTCTTCATTGGCAGGGCAACTGTCTGAATCGACAGTGCCTGCGCTATGCCTGCGGACGATGGCGCGCCATGCGCCGATCAAGCCAGCCATATCAGCCGCCGACGTTACGCGGCACCATGACCAACTCTTCCACAGTCGGATCGAAGTCGCTGACCAAATGCTTTGCTTCCATCCTGTTCTTCGATGCAAAAGCGGAATAACCATTTCCGATCAACTTGTCGAACGTTTTTTTCGCAATCGCCATTTCATCCGGATTGTCCGTTTTCCATGTCAACTGCTTGTGTCCGGAACTGTCCATAATGCTCATTTCGCCGAGTAGCGCTGCTGGTGCTTTATCCATCATTTGCTCCTTGCTAACTGATTTCAAAATAAACTCCCTGATATTGCATGCATGCCGCTTTATGTACGTCGCGGTCGTTCGCATTGCAAAAATGCAGCCGCTTCATGGCGCGAACCAAGGCGCGGCTGTATATCTGTGATCAGCTTTTCCCTAACGCCATTGCCACCCTTGTATCGGCCTTCTCGTAAAGCACCAGCCATTTAAGGATGTCTTCCCGGCGGATCAGCCCGCGCACTTCGCCGTTATCGACCACTGGTATCTGATTTATCTTGCCTTCGCCGAGCAGCGACAAGGCATGATGTACATCGTCTTGCGGACTGACCAGGATGAGCGAGCTGGCCGGCGTCATGATGTCGCGCACAATCCTGGCCGGCCAGACGTCGCGTTCAAGCTTGCGGATATCCTCCAGACACACCATGCCGATCAGACGGTCGCCTGCGACAACCGGAAAGCCGCGCTGATCGCTGTGTAAAAAATACTCTTCGACCAATTTATCCACTGGCAGATCGGGTGGTACGACCCTGAATCCGGTTTGCATCAGCCGAGTGACCGGAACATGTTCAAGCGATTCCTTGATCAGTAGTTGCCGGTAACTGAGCAATGCCGCGTTGTTGAGAAACCATCCGATGAAACTGATCCACAGGCCGCTGACAAAACCCGTCCCGAATACCGGCACATGTAATCCCAGCATCATTGCCAGGCCGCTGATAATGAGTATCCAGGCGAACAACTGTCCTGCGGCGGAAGCCCAGCGGGTTGCCTGCCGCAAGTTGCCGGTGATGCCCCACAGTACGGCACGCAAAACACGTCCGCCGTCCAATGGAAAACCCGGAACCAGATTGAAAAGAGCCAACAGGATATTGACTTGTCCGAGCCACAACAAGAGCGTCGGCACCGTACCGAGGCTGGCCATGGTCTGTTCGATATTGTCGGAATCGAAGTTTGCCTGTCCCGCAATAGAGACGGCCAGTATTACGCATGTTCCGCCGATCACCAAGCTGGTGATGGGGCCGATGATCGCCATCCATAATTCGGCGCGCCAGTAACGCGGCTCGTTTTCCATCATGGCCATGCCGCCGAACACGAACAAAGTGATGCGTTTGACGCCGATGCCATGCCGGCGCCCCACCAGCGCATGGGATAGCTCGTGCAGTAGTACGGATACGAAGAACAACAGTGCAGCGGCCAGTGCGGTCATCCACAACCGTGCGGGACTCCATTCCGGATGCCAGAGAGGAAAAAGCGCACCGCCGAGCGAAAAGGCGATCAGAAAAAAAATGATCAGCAAGCTGGCGTCAAGATGCACGTCGATACCGGCAAGACGGCCAATACGAAACCCGCTACCCATCGCTACACCTCATCGTCAAACCATGAAAAAGAGACCATTTTCCATGTCCACAAGTTCCTGATTTGCGAACAGCTTGGGGACAGCCGGCAATCCATTCTCGACGCTCCAAAATCTGTATCGGCATGTCGGACGACGACCGTACCCGAGAGGTGGCGACGATTAATCCCGTCACGCGTATGCGGTCAATGGGGACGCTGGCCGGAGCTTGTATGTTGCGACGCAGGTTCGCAAATCCCGGACAGTGCTCCCCCTGCCGGCACCTCGTCGGTGATGGCGATGTCTCCCAGAGAAACAATGCCGACCAGGTTCTTGTCCTTGTCCACGACAGGCAGGCGACGTATCTGAAGATCGCCCATATTGCGCGCGACATTGTTCAGGTCGTCTTCTTCGAAACAGTATTTGATCTCTGTACTCATTACCTCCTTGATCTTCGTGTCGGGCGATTTTCCGCGGGCAAGAGCGCGGACCACAATGTCTCGATCAGTGATCATGCCCACCAACTTGTCGTTTTCCGCCACCGGCAATGAACCGCAGTCGCAATCGGCCATCATTTGTGCCGCTTCGACAATGCTTTGTGCCGGATTGACCAACTGAACATCACGTGTCATTGCATCCGCTATTCGCATGGTATTTCTCCTATGAACCATCAAGTCTTGGGAACAGGCTACTTTCGTACAAAAAAGCAGCGTTTTTTGCTGCAACCATTGCGTTTCTCTTGCATGGGAATAGAACCTCTGTGGGGAGTGCAAGCACTGTGCCAAAACAATCGGTATGCCGGGCGGCATATCGCCATCCCAGGTAATAAGCGTGAGTGCGGTTCGATAGGGCGGTGCTTCGCAACAATGCGGAAACCATGCATACAACTTTACAAAAATGTGTATCTTTTTTATTCGCTCGAATGTGATTTCCAACTGCAATGCTCTCTGTGGAAATGGAGGCGTCTGGCATGTCCATTTCGGGCATTTGTTTTGCATTGGAATATGCGATGCCTTGAGAGGAAAGTTTTGGTGTGAACACACAAATGCTGAATGGCGAACTGACGCTTGCTATCGGATATCGGGGCGGGTTCCAGAAGCGAACAAGTAATCGCCATTTTTTGTGGACTGACTGTTTTTCTCAGATGAGAGAGGAAAAATACCATGCCAGCCGGAGCCAATCCCAAGCGTGAGCGCGAGTTCAAGAAACTCGAAGATCGCTTCAAGCAGGAACATCGTTATCCAGGGCGGGAGGAAGAGGTTGCCGCTCGTATCGTCAACAAGCAGCGTTCGCAGTATGGGCAGGGCAATCGCATGAAGCCAAGGCCGGCTTGCTGAGAGGAAGTAGGCGCGAG
>CBINHE010000123.1:0-10352 GCA_966250375.1 uncultured Oxalobacteraceae bacterium | reverse complement strand
TTGACCGAGAACGGGCGTTCGAACCCGGTGGCGGCGTCGACCGACCGGCCTCCGGTGCCGACCACGAACTGGCGGATGCCGTTGGCCGACGCGGTGCCGTCGGCCCGCTGACGGCGGAACCGCTCGTAGTTGTGCGAGTGCCCGGACAGGATCAGCTCCGCCCGGTGTCGCTGCAGTCCTACGCGCTGCCGAACGGCGCGCGTGATGCTTTCAATCGCGTAGCGACCAGTTTCCTGCAGACGCGTTACGTCATCTTGTGCCGTGTACCCCGATTTACTTGATATCAGCAATGCGGCGGCGGCCATCGCGACCAAAAGACCCAAGATGATGGAAATCATCAGCTCGACCAGTGTCAGGCCGGCCTCTCGTTTCACCGTGCGGTGAAGCCGAACATCGCTCTTGGTCATATTATTTGCGAGCCTCATTTGGTGTAGGGCTCAACGGTGATTGCAACACTCGGCGGAAATTGTTTGTTCGCGTCCTTGACCAGGCTGCCGTCCGGGTTCTTTCCCTGCCAGCCAATCTTGATGACCACCGATGCGCTCGATGCTGCACCCGAGCCATCGCAACTCCATCTGAGCGCACCTGCGCTGGCATCCCACGGGTTGGCATCGCGGCAGATCACCGCGCGTCCAGACGGCAATGCCGCTTTGATCCTCGTTTCCCATTCATAAACATCGAACTCAGCCAACTCCTTGGCATTGCAATTTACTGCCTCTTCAAAACACATCTTGTCAGGTGCAGAGGGATTGTCGTCGGTGTCTGACTTGTAATTCACTTTCATGAACGTGTTGAGATCATCCACCTGCTTCATCTGATCAGTGTTCGCTCGCATTTTTTCTGCCATTTCAGAGGCGAGATCGAGCGCGACTGTTTGAAATGCCGATTGCTGCGTCGTACGCAACGCGGTCAATTGCATGCCGGCCGCGCCGATGACGCCCAAGGCGAGCACCAACACCGATATCAGCACTTCAATCAACGTAAATCCGCTTTGACGCACGCACATCACCAGCCCCCCTATAGTTTTTGATAAACGCAAGTTTGAATAAAGGATCAAATCCATTACCCGAATCACACCTTCCCCTCATTTAATTGACAGAGACACAACATTCAAGACGACAAAAATGACGCTCGCGAACATGCCGAACAGAGATTTATGGTTACTACTTTGGAGGAAGCTTGCGCTCTTGCCCAACCTCGGCAATCGCGTCTTGAAATTCTGTCAGATCTTCGAAACTCTTGTAAACGGAAGCAAACCGGATATAGGCAATTTTATCGAGACGTTTCAACTCTCGCATCACCAACTCGCCAATGTGGCCGGAGACGACTTCACGCGCACCGGTGGACAAAAGTTTCTCTTCAATGCGATGAATCGCGGCGTCGACCGCTTCGGCCGAAACTGGACGCTTACGCAGCGCCAGCATCAAACTGGCGCGCAGTTTGGTAGTGTCATATTCGGAACGGCTACCGTTTTTCTTGACAACCACCGGCATCATCAGTTCGATACGTTCGTAAGTCGTAAAACGTTTGTCGCAGTCGGCGCAACGCCGGCGACGGCGAATGGCATCCCCTTCTTCGGACACTCGGGTGTCGAGGACTTGCGTGTCTTCGTGATGGCAGAAAGGGCATCTCATGGTGCAGGCTTTGGTCGAAAGGTTGAGTTATATCAAAATTCAGCAACAATATCGCCTGTTATTTTTAATAATTAGATAATTAATTATTACTTTAGGAATAAAAACTTATTCCTGTCTTTATATTTTGTCGACCTCTCTCAGGCAATACCTGGTGAGAGGTCGGCCACCTTGCCGTAATCCGCTAATGAACTAGTTATCGAGCGTAAACCGGAAATGCATCGGTCAGCTTCTTGACTTCAGTCTTCACGCGTTCGATGGTAGTTGCGTCATGCGGATTGTCGAGCACATCCGCAATCAGATTACCTACCTTCGTCGCTTCTGCTTCGGTAAAGCCGCGCGTCGTCATTGCCGGGCTGCCGACACGAATACCGGATGTGACAAATGGCTTTTCCGGATCGTTCGGGATCGCATTTTTGTTGCAAGTGATGTGAGCAGAACCCAGAATCGCTTCCGCTTCCTTGCCGGTGATTTTCTTGGCGCGCAAATCGACCAGCATCACATGCGACTCAGTTCGGCCGGAGACGATGCGCAAACCACGCGCGATCAGTGCCTTTGCCAATGCATCGGCGTTCTTCACGACTTGTTGCTGGTAGACCTTGAATTCCGGCGTCAGTGCTTCCTTGAATGCGACTGCCTTGCCTGCGATGACGTGCATTAGCGGCCCACCCTGGATACCCGGGAAAATCGCCGAATTGATTGCCTTTTCGTGCTCGGCCTTCATCAGGATGATGCCACCGCGCGGACCGCGCAGCGATTTGTGCGTGGTGGACGTGACGAAATCGGCATGCGGCACCGGATTCGGATAGACGCCTGCTGCGATCAAACCGGCGTAATGCGCCATGTCGACCATGAAGTAGGCGCCGATCTCTTTCGCAATCTTTGCAAAGCGTTCGAAATCGATGCGCAGTGCATAGGCGGATGCACCGGCAATGATCAGCTTCGGCTTTTTCTCGCGCGCCAGACGCTCCATCGCGTCGTAGTCGATTTCTTCCTTGTCGTTCAGGCCGTAGGACACCACGTTGAACCATTTTCCGGACATATTGAGCGGCATGCCATGCGTCAGGTGACCGCCTTCGGCCAATGACATGCCCATGATGGTATCACCCGGCTTCAGCATCGCGAAGAACACGCCCTGATTGGCTTGCGAACCGGAGTTTGGCTGCACGTTGGCGGCTTCCGCGCCAAACAATTCCTTGATACGCTTGATCGCCAAGGCCTCTGCCATGTCGACGTATTCGCAGCCGCCGTAATAGCGTTTGCCCGGATAGCCTTCTGCGTACTTATTGGTCAGTTGTGAACCCTGCGCTTCCATCACGGCCGGCGAGGTGTAATTCTCGGAAGCAATTAGCTCGATATGCTCTTGCTGACGCGTATTTTCCAACTGGATGACGGACCAGAGTTCGGGATCGACTTTGGCAATGGTGTGGTCTTTTGAAAACATGAAGTACTCCAATCGATTTTAAATATTGCGAGACAGAGTTAAGCGCAGCGATACTCTGTCCTCAACAAATTAACAAGCAAATGATTTTGCTCAATCGAATGAGGGCCAAAAAGGGAATGACGGCAGCCTCAAACGTTCTTGCCATCTTGGCTGCCCAGGCGCACGGCTTGTTGAAATCTCACGCTCCCCGGTGGATACCCACCTATTTGCCGGATGTGATCCGGCCTTTTCGCCAGTTACGTGAGACGAAATGGTGCGTGCATTGTAAGTTAGGTGCCTCGTTTGAGCAAGATTCAAGCCCTAAATGGCCCTATATGCTCAAAAGTTACTCCGAAGAAAGCCACTCCAAAGATGCCTTTTATGCGCACTATGTATGATTGACCGTTGAATCCGCATTCTGGGCTATATGAAAGAGGTTATGCAATGCGCAAATCACTCTAAGCACACGAATATGAAGTGAAAGGCATGCAGCCCAATCTCAGTAAAGATGTAATCTCGCAACGTCGGGCAGGCATGAGAGCGGCAAATATTGCATCGCTTGTCTTAAAAAAGATCATTTGGCGCCGCAATTTTTCTTATTGCACATAAGTCTTCCGTCTCACTTACAATTTAGCCCCCTATGCATAGAAATGGAAATCCCATGATTGTCTTTATTACGGGTGCAAGCTCCGGCTTCGGTGCTGAAATGGCGCGAAAATTCATACAACATGGCCACAAAGTGGTTGTAACCGGCCGCCGCCAGGATCGTTTAAACGCACTTGCCACAGAGCTGGGGCCGGCAGTACATTCGATCGTAATGGACGTCACAAGCAAAACTTCGATCAACACCGCACTGGCCGCATTGCCTCAGGAATGGCAGAACATTGACGTTCTAATCAATAACGCAGGCCTTGCACTCGGCATTGAACCGGCGCAAGACGCATCGCTGGAAGACTGGGAAACCATGATCGACACCAATTGCAAAGGCTTGGTAACAATGACGCGTCAGGTATTGCCCGGCATGATTGCGCGTGGCCGCGGCACAATTATTAATATCGGCTCGACAGCCGGCGCCTATCCATACCCAGGCGGCAATGTGTATGGCGCGACCAAGGCGTTTGTCGAGCAGTTCACGCTCAATCTGCGCGCCGACCTAGTGGGAACCGGCGTGCGCGCAACCAATATTGCACCCGGCCTCACGGGGGGAACCGAATTCTCAAACGTGCGCTTGAAAGGCAATGATGCAGCCGCAGCGAAAGTGTACGAAGGTACGGTGCCACTGAATGCGACTGATATCGCAGAAACGGCATACTGGATCGCCTCCCTGCCACCACATGTCAACATCAACTACCTCGAGATGATGCCAACCTGCCAAGGTTTTTCGCCGTTCACGATCAAACGGGGGTAATCACCAAAAGCTGCGAGGCAATGCTACTCGTTTTGACCGATACAAGCATGAGAAACCGCATGCTTGTCTATCGCCCTCAGAATGGCGACCGACAGTAGTCGACCACCGGCGCCATATCAAATAACTTTCTGCGCATTACAGCATTCTATTTTTGGCTTAAGGAAGACCTCAAAATTACGCCCACTCTCAAAAAATAAAGAAAACAAGATCACATGCATCCTGACTTCAGCTGGACCATCCGCGTATATTACGAAGACACCGATACCGGTGGCGTCGTGTTTTACGCTAACTACCTCAAGTTCTTCGAACGCGCCCGCACCGAATGGCTGCGCGCTGCAGGTGTCGGCCAGCAATCGCTGACGGAATCGCATCGCGTGATGTTCGTCGTCAAAAGCACAGCAGTCGATTATCATGCTCCGGCAAAATTAGATGATGAACTGAAATTAACGGTTGTGGTCCAAAGGCTGGGACGTGCTTCCGTACAATTTATACAAGAGGCATGGCGTAATACTGGCGGCGAGATGGAATTGCTCACCACAGGCAGGATTAAAGTCGGCTGCGTTGATATAACGAACTTTCGTCCGAGCGCGATTCCCGATGAGGTCGTAGCAAAAATAACAAGTAAAGAATAATTTATCTTACTCACAATGGTTTCGTCGAAGAAGCGCACCGATTAGCGACCAACACCAAGCAATTTCCCGTACCAAGGAGATTAAGGGTTTTGAGTAAATCGATTTGACCGAATACAATTGTCAAACTGAACCAATAAGCACATCCATGACCGTCACCCAAGACCTCTCTTTTCTTTCCCTGATCACCAATGCGTCGCTGCTCGTACAACTCGTCATGGCATTGCTGCTGGGCGTATCCGTCATGAGCTGGACCTATATCTTTCGCAAAATGTTTGCGATTAACAGCGCGCAAGGCCAGACTGAAGAATTCGAACGCGCTTTCTGGTCGGGAGGCAATCTGAATGCGCTGTATCAGGATGCGACATCCAATCGGCGCCAAAACGGTGGAAAGGCCACCGGCGCGCTGGAGCGCATTTTTGAATCCGGCATGAGCGAGTTCAGCAAGGTGAAAGCGTCGTTTCCCAACAAGACCAATATCGATGCCGGCATCATGATCGACGGCGCACGCCGTGCGATGCGCGCAGCATATCAGCGCGAAATGGATGCGCTGGAGTCGCATCTGGCATTTCTCGCTTCGGTCGGCTCAGTATCGCCGTACGTCGGCCTGTTCGGCACCGTGTGGGGCATCATGAATGCGTTTCGCGGCTTGGCCAATGTGCAGCAGGCGACTCTGGCCGCAGTCGCTCCCGGCATCGCCGAAGCGCTGATCGCAACCGCGATTGGCCTGTTTGCCGCTATCCCTGCAGTGGTCGCCTACAACCGCTACTCGCACGACATCGACCGCCTCGCGATTCGCTTTGAAAGTTTCATCGAAGAGTTCTCCAATATTCTGCAGCGGCAGGCAAGATAAGGAGCGACGCCATGGCCTCCTCGATGCGCGGTGGACGTACCCGCAAATTCAAATCGGAAATCAATGTCGTGCCCTACATCGACGTGATGCTGGTGCTGCTCGTGATTTTCATGGTTGCGGCGCCGCTCGCCAATCCCGGCGTCATCAACTTGCCGACTGCGGAGAAATCCGCATTATCGCCAGCCGAATATATTCAAATCGTATTGAAGCCCGATACCGCAGCGACCATTGGCCTCAATGGACAAAAAAGCGGGAGCGGCAAGCCCGACACTGCGGCGAGCCGTCCGGCACTGATGCAAAAGCTGCGCACGCTGCATGAGAAAAATCCGGATATGCCGGTGATGATTTCAGCCGACAAGGACATCAAATACGACGAAGTGATCCAGGTGATCTCGGAAGCGAAAAAATTCGGCATCAACCGCGTCGGGCTCGCGACCAAACAATGATTGCTCCATGACCGCCGCGACTCCCTACTTTGTTCCCCAAGAGCCCGGCCGCTGGCGTGCATTGACGCTGGCGGCGGTCGTGCATGCAGCGCTCGTTGTCTTTCTTTGGTTTGGCGTGCGCTGGCAGAATGAAGTTCCGGTCGCGATCGAGGCCGAAGTCTGGAGTCCGCAAGCGCGTGAAGCGGCACCGCGCCCGGAACCGGAGCCCGAGGTGACGCCTGAACCGCAACCAATGAAAATGGAAACACCCAAACCGGTGGTAATCGCACCACCCGTCGTCAAACCGGATATCGCGCTCGAACAGGAAAAAAAACGCAAGGCGCAGCAGCAGGAACGCGAAGAACAAGCGCGCATCGAGAAGGACAAGACGGATAAGCTGGCCAAGAAAAAACGCGAAGCCGAGGATCTGAAAAAGGCGGCCGCCGACAAGAAGCACAAAGATGAAGCGGAAACCCAACGTCTAGCCAAGGCACGTGACGAAGAGATGCGCCGCATTACCGGCGGCGTGACCGGAACAGGCGGCACAGGAACAGCGCCAAAAACGCAAGGTAGCCGCGGCAACGCTGAATACGCGGGCCGCGTCGGCGCCAAGATCAAATCGAATACAGTATTTAACGTACCCGACAATTTGCCAGGTAATCCCGCTGTCGAATATGCTGTCGAATTATTGCCGGACGGTTCGATACGCCGACCGATCCGTAAAACCAGGTCGTCCGGCGTACCCGGATTTGATGAAGCGGTGCTGAATGCGATCGAAAAATCCCAACCCTATCCGCCCGACAAATCCGGCACCGTACCTTCAGGTTTCAACATCGTACATAGACCGAAAGACCAGTAATCCATGATGAAGAATTTATTTTTGCGTACTTTGGCGGCCATTGGCTTGATGGCGACCACACTCGCCCATGCGCAATTGCGCGTCGAAATTTCAGGTGTCGGTGCAAATCAAATCCCGATTGCCATTGCCGGTTTCGCCGATGAGTCGCTGTCGCCCCAACGGATCAGCGCCATCATCAAGGCCGATCTGTCGCGCAGCGGCTATTTCAAGATCATCGATACCGATAATGTGATGTCGGAAACGACGGCGGTCAATTTCAGTGAATGGAAATCGCGTGGCGCCGACGCACTCGTGGTAGGGAGCGTGCAACGCCTGGTCGATGGCCGCTTCGATGTTCGCTACAGATTATTGGACACCATTAAATCCTCGCAATTGTCAGCCTTGGCGCTAGCGGTACAACCGCAGTTCACGCGCGTATCGGGCCACAAGATCGCCGATGATATTTACGAAAAATTGCTCGGCGCGCGCGGCGCTTTTGCGACCCGCATCGCCTACGTCACCAAAGCAGGGCGCGAGTATCGCCTTGAAGTCGCTGATTCGGATGGTGAGAGCACTCAGGTCGCGCTGCGCTCCAATGAACCGATCATCTCGCCGGCGTGGTCACCGGATGGCACCAAAGTGGCATACGTGTCGTTTGAAAACAAGAAACCGGTGGTGTATGTACAGGATTTGATCAACCGCCGGCGCACGATTGTCGCTAACCATAAAGGCAGCAATTCCGCACCTTCCTGGTCGCCGGACGGCAGTAAGCTGGCCGTCGCTCTGTCGCTTGATGGCTTGACGCAGGTGTATGTGATCAATGCCGATGGCAGCAATTTGCGGCGTCTGACCAACAGCAATGGCATCGATACTGAGCCGCAGTTCTCCGCCGATGGCCAGAGTATCTACTTCACCAGCGACCGCAGCGGAGGCCCGCAGATCTACAAGATGAGCGCGACCGGTGGCGATGCACAGCGCGTGACATTCAACGGCAGCTACAATATCAGCCCGCGCATTTCACCTGACGGGAAAACCTTGGCGTATATCTCGCGACGCGAAGGACGTTTCCAGCTCTACGCACTCGACTTGACCAATAGCCAGGAACAACGGCTATCCGAGACCATCAAAGACGAATCACCCAGCTTTTCACCCAACGGCAAGTACCTCATGTACGCTACCGAGTCGGGCCGACGCGGTTCGCTCGCGGTCGTATCGGTGGATGGCCGAGTAAAACACTCGTTGACCACCCAGGCAGGCGATATCAGGGAGCCCACTTGGGGACCCTTTATGAAATAATCCAACTTTACAACAAGGAGAATCAAATGCGCTCATTTACTACTTTTGCCGTTCTCGTATCCAGTACGATTTTGCTGAGCGCCTGCTCGTCCGTCAAGCTCGACGAAAAGCCGCCGGTAGAAGAGCGTGCCGCCCCGGTCCCAGTTGTCAGCAGCAACAACGACCGTGCCGTCGAAACTGTCACGGCAGCTTCTACCGATCCGCTGGATGACAAAAACGGCATCCTGGCCAAACGCAGCGTCTATTTTGATTTGGACAGCTATGTCGTCAAGGACGAGTTCAAGCCGGTAGTCAGCGCGCATGGACAATACCTGAGCACTCACAAGACTCACAAAATCATCATTCAAGGCAATACCGACGAGCGAGGCGGCCGCGAGTACAACCTGGCATTAGGGCAGAAGCGTGCCGAAGCCGTAAGTAAAGCGCTGTCAACACTAGGTGTACCAGCGTCGCAAATAGAAGCGGTCTCCTTCGGCAAGGAAAAGCCGAAGGCAACTGGCAGTGATGATGCATCGTGGGCCGAAAATCGTCGTTCCGACATCGTGTATCAATAAGCATGAACTCAATCATTAAATCAAGCATCGCTGCGGCCTTCATGGCCGCATTTTCTTTCGCTCCGCTGCAGGCGCATGCAGGTCTTTTTGATGACGATGAGGCGCGCAAAGCGATCCTCGATATCCGAGCCAAAATCGATGCGCTACAGCGCGACACGAATACGCAACTCGACACCAAGGCCAACAAGAACGGCGCGCTCGATCTCGTCAATTCAAACGAACAATTGCGCCAGGAGATCGCCAAATTGCGCGGCCAGGTAGAAGTGCTAAGTAATGAACTTGCCAATACCCAGCAGCGACAAAAAGATTTTTACGTCGACCTCGATAATCGTTTGCGCAAAATGGAGCCGCAAAAAATAACGGTCGACGGCAAAGAGGCGACGGTCGAACCCGGCGAGCAAAAAGCGTACGACATCGCATTGGCAACATTCAAGGCAGGCGACTACAAGAACGCTGGCGCGTCGTTTCTTGACTTTCTGCGCCGCTTTCCGCAGTCCGCCTATGCCGCAGCCGCGCAATATTGGCTCGGCAGTACCTACTATGCACAACGCGATTATCGCAATGCGATCAGCGCGCAACAGGCCGTCGTGAAAAATTATCCAGACAGTCCGAAAGCAGCCGACGCATTGTTGAATATCGCCAGTTGCCATACCGAGCTCAAGGATAAATCTTCCGCCAGAAAAGCATTGGAAAAACTGGTAGATCAATACCCGGATGCACCGGCTGCGCAAACCGCGAAAGAACGTCTGGCGTCACTCAGATAAGAAGCGCGATCGGCGGACCACGTTGCAAATCTGAACCATGCGGTTCAGATTTGCAACGCACGCGCTAAGTACCACCCCTTTAAAGGTCATTAATTGACACGTCCTTCTTTCAGGACTCGTGCGGTAGCGACGTGGCGACGCGCAACCGCCCCAGAAACATAGCCCTTTTTCTTGGGCTTTTTGAGGCCGCGCGGATGCTTTCGCATAGTCATGGCATCGACATGGGCCGCGATCTTGCGCAAGATACGCCCGAGTTGCAGTGCAGTGAGCGCATCGTAAGCCCGCCAGGCTTGGGCGACTACGGCGGTCATCATGCCGGTGTATTGCGCCTTGATTTCGGTCGCCAGGTAGTACCACGACAGTTCGATATCGGCCGCTTGCAAATCATGCCTGGCCCGTACCGCCGCTTGCAGTATCGCCAGCACGTTATCGGCCATGACTGCCACGCCGAACGCCAGCAGCGCCGCGCGTGGGGCCTAAGAGCGTGTTCACGATCTTCTGAGCAGCATCGCCAAGAATGCCAAGTGAATG
>CBINHE010000122.1:0-10630 GCA_966250375.1 uncultured Oxalobacteraceae bacterium | reverse complement strand
TCAGCATGCAGCTCCTGCCCTCGCGTGCGGCGGGCATCGATCTGCGCTAGCCAGTCCTCTTCTTGCGAGGACGCATTGCGCATCAGATCCGCCTTTGTCGCTGACTCTGGTTCCAATTCCTGGATCTTGTCTTTTGCTTCGCGAAGGTGCCGCAGCTGCTCGCTAATAGCCAATGCGCTTCGTTCAAGCGTGTCGCATGCTCGCGCCACGTAGCTTTTCACCCTTGCCACGATGACCGGATTATCCCCAGGATGTTCCACTACGTGGCGCGCTTTGTCGAGCTGGATTTGTGCGTAGCCGAGCGCATTGTTCTTAAGATTCGGAAGGTGATTTACTGCCTCGGCAAGACGCTCATGCGCGCGCTGCAGCGTCGTTTTCTGCATGTCCGAAGCCGCGGGCGTCGATTTAACCTTGGACGCCGTCTTGGCCTTTCCTTTACGCTGGCGTCTTGGCTTGGCAGTTCCCGCCGACGACAAAGGTGTGTCCTCAATCCAGGCCAAGGAGGGGGATGCAGCTTGCTTCGCAGGGCGCGCTTCAGTGCTGGCACCTGCAGAGGCCGCAGATATGGCGAGACCGGCCAGATCGCCTGTGGCTTCCGGCTCCTCAACATAGGATTTGAAGAACTCGGTCTTCAGGCTATCGAGATGCTGTTCCTCTTCAAGGCTCAGCGCTTCCTTGCCCGGAATATTTCCCATGTAGTCTTGGACAACCACCTTGACTGCGCCGAAGGCATCCGCAGTGTTTCTCAGTGCGTCGATCGCGGAGGCGTTCCATTGCAAGGCTGTGCTGGCTGACAGCTGCGAGCTCATATGCCTGAGGTTGACTCCGATGTCGTGGCACTGCCAGCTTAGGTGTTCAAGGAGCCTGAACTTCACGCCCTTAGTAGCATCTATCGACCGTTTGCCAATAAAGTCTTCGATGCCTGATTGAACATGCTTGGCTTGGCCAGCTACCGAGACCAGTTCTTTCATCATCGGATCTCGAAAGGTGCTTGCTGCAGCTGCAATGAGCTTGAGTCGATCCAGGTGCGCGTTCAAAGCAAGTCGGCTTCCAGCCATTCTGAGCAAGTTGCTTTTTAAAACAGCATTCGTCAAGCATTCACTTGTCGCGTTACAAACACGTCTTTCGCCGAATGGATCCACTACATACTCGATCAGCGTGGCAAAGTCGGAAACTTCCTTTGTTAAGTGGATTGCGTTCGAATGAGAGCGCTCCGTTGAAGACAGTGCTTCTAGTGACAGCTTGGGTGACAGGCTCTTGTCCAGCTTCGATTGCCACAGCTGATTTATGCGACCGAGGGCTTCTCTCTGTATACGGATCAGCTTGTCTAGCTGGTCCGCGTTCTCACACAGTCCGGTTGCCAGCTGATGCAAGCCAACATTGCAAAGCTCCATCACTTTGGATGCCATGGCAGGTGGCAGATCCGGTATCTCATGGGCATGATCCACAATGTCGTAGAGCGATTGGATAATGGCAACGCCCTGTCGGCACCACTCGACAAGTTCTTGGGTAGCCACTGAGGGCTTTTGGGCCCTTCTTGCCTTCGTGTCCAGCATGCCAGACATCGCTGCCCTGATATCCACTTGCTCGCAGGGCGGCGCTTTGCAGAAAAAGTCACATGCACGCTTAATGGATTCAAGCGAGGCCATCAAGCCCGTTCCCTCGATCGAATTGCGCAGTAAGGCTATACCGTCATTCAGGTTCTTCGCGGCGATAGCCATCTCCTTCGAACGCTCGCCCGTGTCTGATATCTGGGCAACCAGGAGGAAGAATTTGAGGTGCGTCAAAATCACATTATTGGTGAAGGCGGTGGCCCTCGCAGGAGCGGTTTTCAAGAAACGCGACGAGGAGTTGCCACCAGACAGGACGCTCGACCCGGCAGCAAGTTGGGCTGGTGCCTGTGAGGAAAGTTTTTTCGCTTCTGGTAGCTCTGGTAGAAAGAGATTTTCTTTTATCAGCAATTGCAAAGTATCGCGCTTTACTTCTGCCAAAGGATTTTCTTTGGTTAGCCACACACTTTCAACATTGGAATACTTGCCGTATTTCGGGTGATCGCTGCATAAACGAATGACATCGTCGGCGCAATCATAAGATGCTCTTAATCTTCCATTGTTAAAAAATAATTGTTCTCCTGAAAAAAGCTTTTCGAGGGATGAGGAATTAAAAATCGTGTCTGGCGAGACAAGGTAGTTCTTTTTGGACGGGGCATGAGTTTGAACTGTAGAGGAGGAAGGGACTTCCAATGCTGGTAATTGCCTATTGCCATGGAATTGTGTAGACGGAAACATGTTTCTCCTATGCAAAAACTTATGCGCCATTTGACTTGATAAGTGGCAATTACAACCGGTAGGTTCCAATAAATTCATGATTTATTGAAAAGAGACGTGGTTCCGAAAATTCGGCTGGTGCGCAATGCAAGGGCGTCCTTAGCGCGCCAGCAAAAATTGGCCATGCTTGACCAGAACGAAAAGGATCGGCGCTGATTTAACTTTTGATCGAACGCTAAAGAAAAGTTAAAGAGGTCAGCATTGTTGAATTTTTTGGGTCGTGAAACGCCTGCTGATTATCTGATGACGTATAGTGGATAGCTTCTCTCCTATTCCTGTAATGGCGCGGGATTTGCGCCATGTCTGGACTTTCCAAGAGTTCTTTCCGCAAAGCCTGTGTTTCCCTCGCAGTTAAATATTTACAACCACGCAATGCCTTTCCATAAAAAACGTGTCCATCCAGTTCCCGAGCTCCATGCCGTCATTGAAGAATATGAGGATCCCGACTCTGGCGCCTGCCATATCCATGTGCAAACCGATGATACCGAGATGGCGTTTCTCGTTGCCTTCCCCACCATTCCCCAGTCAAGCGACGGCCGTGCCCATATTCTCGAACATATGACGCTGTGCGGGTCGGTACGCTATCCGGTTAGAGATCCGTTTTTTACCATGGCCAAGCGCTCAATGGCCACCTTCATGAATGCGTTCACTTATCCGGATCGCACCGTCTATCCATTCGCAAGCCAGGACAAAACGGATTTTTTTAACTTGCTTGGCGTCTATCTGGATGCCACTTTTTTTCCGACTCTGGATTACTGCGATTTTCAACAGGAAGGCTGGCGCCTGGTGTGGGCCCAAAACAAGTTGTCGTTGCAAGGCGTAGTGCTAAACGAAATGAAAGATGCCTTTGCCGATCCTCTGCGCGCGCTTGATCACGGCATCAGTCAACAGCTTTTCCAAGGCACCACTTATGCCGTGGAATCCGGCGGCGATCCGTTGGAGATACCCGGTCTGACTTATGCGGATCTGAAAGCCTTTCATGCCAGTCACTATCATCCCTCGCAGGCGGTTTTCATGACGTCCGGACGCGTAGATGTGGCGGCAGTGCAAGGCATGATTGAGGAGCAAGTGCTGGCGCGCTTGCCGGGACGCCTCCCCAGAATTCGGCCGGACTTGGCAACCCCATGGACTGCGCCGCGCACCGCGCACATTCTCACGCCGGCGCAGGAAGGCAAGGAAAACGAATACGGGTTTCAGTTCTCTTGGCTGCTGGGAGAAGCGGTCGATCTTCCGTCCTTTTTTCGCGCCAGTTTGCTGGAAGCAGGCTTGCTGGGCGACAGTTCGTCGCCCCTCATGCGCGCCATGGAATCGGCCGGCTTTGGTTATCCCTCATCCTTCAATCATCTAGATTCCGGTGCCCGGCAAATGGTCTTGCACGTAGGCATGGAGGGATTGAAAAAAAATGCACTGGCCAAGGCGAAAAAACACATCTGGTCCGCGCTGGAGCAAGCGTCAAAAACCGGCGTACCGATCTCCATGCTGAAGGCCGCACTGCGCAATATTCGTTTTGATCAGCGCGAAATCAATGGCGGCGACGTTCCGTATGGACTGCACCTGCTGCTCTCGGCGCTGCCGGTAGCCATGATGGGCGGCGATATTGTCGAGGCGTTCGACGTCGAGCCATTCCTGCAGCAACTGGATGAGGATATTCAGGATCCGCAGTTTTTCAAGGACATGGTCAAGGCATTGATCGACTCCCCGGCCCGCCTCGAATCAACGGTATATGCCGATGCGGGGTTTGCTGCGCAGCGCGCGATGCTCGAAGAGCGCCGTTTGGCGGAGTTGGCTACCGGCCTGTCTGCGGACGAACGTGCGCGCATCGTGCAGGAATCGGCAGACTTGCTGGCACAGCAAAGAAAAATCGTCGATAAGGATGTGCTCCCTCGCATTTTCCCGTCCGCCGTTGCGCGCTTGGCGAAACCGAGTTTCCCGGTGCCGGCTGAAGATGAGAAAGCCGTTGTGCTGGAGGTCGCCACCAACGGCATTGCCTATGCATCCGTCTTGTATGACATCTCCGACTTCAGCGCGCAAGAATGGCCCTGGTTGAATCTCTATGCAGGATTGGTGCCGCAACTAGGCGTGGCCGAGATGGGATATGAAGCAAGCAGCGCGTGGCGCCAGGAGATGGTGCCGGACTTCAACATCGATGTCGCCGCCAGCCAGTCGCTGGCTGTGGGAATGCCGCTGCAAATCCTTGTGGAATTCTCTGCCAAGGGGCTGCAGGATGAGCAGCATAATCTCGCGACGGCTCTCTTGCAATCGATTGCGGCACCCCGCTTCGACGAGTATGAGCGCATGGCATTCCTGATCGACAGTCACGTGCAGGATGTGCATGGCGAACTGGCGGTAAAAGGAGAAACCTATGCATCGCTATGCGCGACGGCCGCGCTGTCGATGCATGAACGCTTCAAGAACGTGATGGAAGGCGCGGCAGGACTTCCCTTCTATCGCTTGCTGCGGCGGCAGATACAGGACGAAAGCGGCATGCAGGAAATTGCGGAGAAACTAGCGGCATTACACGCGAAAATCACCGCCAGCCCGGCATACGTTATTGTCGCGGCAGAAGCGCCTTCGGCATCCGCTTTGTCTGACTTGCTGGCGCCGGCCATCCATCGTACGCCGCGCACCTTGGCAGAGCCGGAAGCCTTCGTCATGGATCCGCTTGCCAATACCGTGCTGCACGCTGCTGCGCAGGTCAATCACTGTTATGCGGCATGGCCTGCGCCCAAGCTCGGGCATCCCGACGCCGCCGCCTGTGCGGTGCTGGCAGAGTGGCTGACCAATGAAGTATTGCACCGGGCCATACGCGAAGAAGGCGGCGCCTACGGCGCTGGAACATCGTACGATGCCGTAACCGGAATTTTGCGGATGATATCCAATCGCGATCCGCGCCTGCTCGGCACCTATGCCGATTTTGACGCTGCGATTACCTCGGTGCTTACAGCGGACATGACGCAGGAAAGTATTGAAGAGGCGATTATTTGCGTGATACGGGATTTGGACAAACCTCAGCCACCCTATAGGCAAGCCATGCAATCCTGGTCACGCAAGCGCATCGGCATCACCGACCAGATGCGCAATCAATTTCGTGCGAGCGTATTGCAATGCACGGCAATCGAAATCCGCGCAGTGGCGAAAACGTGGCTGCATCGTCAAACGCCAAGCCGTTGCGCCTTTGCAGGAGACGCGGCCACCGAGCGCGGCGACATGCACATACTGCATCTGGCGCAGTTGCTGGAATAATCCCGCCTCACCCATTACCATCCAACCATGCTGAACTATCTGGCCTCGCTGCCCTCCCCTCTCCAGATAGCCTTCCATGTGGTTGGCTCCGTATTGCTCACGTATCTCCTGATGGTATTGATACACCGGGCGATCCCTTTCGAAGTGCGGCGCCAGCATAATGACGTCATCGGATTCATCATCGGCGTGGTGGCCGTGTTCTATGGGCTGATCATCGCTTCCGTGCTGGTTATTGGCATCAACCGCTTCGACCATGCGCAGCAAGTCGTAGAGAACGAGGCGAACCTGATTGGGGACGTCGTACGCAACGCGAGGGTGATTTCGCCGCAAATAGAAGGCCCGGTGAAGCAACTGGCCACGCAATACCTGGAGGACGTCATCACAAAGGAATGGCCTGCGCAGAGGCAAGGGCAAAGGACCATCCTGGGGCTCCAGACGCTGACCGAACTCACACAGGCGATCAGCCGGTACGAGCCGCGGAATCAGCGCGAGGCTGCATACTACTCACAACTGGTGCGGACCTTGAACAGGCTGTACGACGCCCGGCGGGAACGACTTTTCCTTGCGGGCGAAGGAATCGCCAGCGAGGTGTGGGCCGTCACCTTGTCTGGTGGCATCCTCATCATTTGTTTTGCGCTTCTGTTCGGCATCCAGAACCGCAGGGTCCACTTCCTGCTGGCCTCGTTTCTGGCTGTTTCGCTCGCGCTGATATTCGCGCTGGTGGCGGTCTTTGATAGACCGTTTCAAGGAGACATGGCGGCATCCGACGAGCCATACCGGCTGATACGCCAGCAAGTCGCACCGAATTAGCCAAGCCTGTTCCTGTCGATCGCTCGCGAAGCTGACCGTCCGTTCCCGCTGCTTTGCTGCCAGTACTGACTGGCAGCAAAAGACTGGTTGCTGACATTCAGCAGAGAGACTTGAAGGACAGCACCCGACCCAAAGCTGCGCATCGACAAGGCGGAAAGCCGCCGTTTAGCATCCTGTTGGCCAGCTCGCTTGTGCATCGGCGCTGAATAAAAAGTTAGAAAAAGAGCTGTTATACACAGCAACGGATCAGTAAAAGTGTGAGTCGCCTACTTAATGTAGCCATTTCACAAACCTTCCGTTTCGCTCAGCCCGCCAGGATATCCTCGCAGAGCCGAGCGGCGGTTTCTCGAGCTTCACGCACTTGTCTCCGGCCATTGGGGCGAAGGGATACGTGTCGCACTCCATCACTCTCGACACTTCGGGTTGCCAGTCCAATCTTTTCAAGAGGAATAAGTTGAAGCAGAAGTCGTGAGCGCGAAACGTTCATCTTCTGCGCGAGTGCGGCGGACGGTAGTACGCCTCCGGACGACTCTAGTGTATCGAGCAGCACAAAGTCCGACCATGACATGCCGTGCAGAATGCCGAGTTCGTCGTCCATTGCGTAGCATAGCGCCGCTTGCTTGCGATGCTGCTCAAGACAAATATCAAGTGACGAGTGGCTCATCGCGATGCACCCAATTGTTGTTGAAATTCCTCGCGATAGAGCTGTTCAAGCACGCGGAGCTCTGCACCATAGTCAAAGTCAGGATCGTCCTTCTCTTTAAGAAGATCCACGATCTCAAAGTCGAACCGCTCCGATCCGCTTTGGTCCCATGCGGCCTGAAGCGCCCTGTTGGAATGAGAGCGGAGGCGCAACTCAAATTTGGCGCGATTAATTGCGCCATGCACATTGCGACTGGACGCAACCAGCACTTGTCCCGTTTCCTTGTCGCGAACAATATAGATGCCCATTGGTGGAAACGCATCGCGGGCACGGCGGGACATCTCCCGTCGCGCGGAAATAGAATGATCAGCAGATGACGACATGGAAGAGTCCTTTGAGTTCAGCAAATGATGGTTAATCCAGCGGCGTTCGGATTGCTAGCCATGACTCCTCACTGCCCGCCGACATGGTTATTGTTCTTTTCCGGTGTGGCATGAACGGGGCCTGGATTGGCAAGAGCGAGCACATAGTCCCGAATGTCAGGGGGCCATGCCTCTGCAATGCTTGCCAGCCGCTCCGGCTCTCCGGCGAAGAGTGCGCGACTCGCTTCCTCAAAGCCCGGGAGATTCCCCGCGAGTGTAGCCATGACGGTGTAGCTGCGTTCTTGGGCGCGGCGCCGCTGATCGCGCTCGGTGCTTGCACGCTTGGCTTCGTGCACCAATTTGCGCAATGCGACTGAGGCCCCTCCGCGCTGTGAGGCAAGCCAGTCCCAGTGCTCTGGTAGCAAAGTCACTTCACGCGCCACCACCCCTAGTCGCGGGCGACCTCGACCTGTCTTGGCCGGTTTTTCTTCGGCCTGGGCAGGATCATCGGCAAGGGGCTCGTCAATATAGCGGACCGCGACCTCAGCGGCAGTCCCGCGCAGGTCGAGCTCCGCCTGCCTCCCTGTTTCGTCATCAAAAATGAGCGGTAGCGCTCCTTGGTTCCGTTGCAGAAGTCCATGAAGGACTACCGCGACGTGGCTCAATTTGCCGGATGCGACCAACTTTAATGCGTGGAATGCGGTATAGGTTTGGTTACGAGGATACGGCATGGCAAGTGCTCAAAATATTACCCGGATAAAAAACATTCCGCATATATTATCCGGGTAAAATTGCAAAGTCAATAATGCCCGGATTAAATTGCCGCTTGGCCCGTGCGTTCTTATTATGGAACCGATTACGAATCCGTCACTTGCTATATCAAGTTTGAGTGTTCGTTTTCGAGTGGTACCCGAGGCTGTACAACGACCGCTCATGGCCAATAGCAGACGGCGCAAGGTGTAATAGTCCCCACTGGATCATGGCACCACGCGGGTCAAGTGCCGGGCTTTCCATGAATCGGCAGTTTGCAGAATCGTGCTCAGCTCTTAAGCTTGTAGCCGGTCTTGAACATCCACCAAACCGCCGCCAGACAGAGTGCCAGGAACATCAAGGTCATGCCCACGCTGATGTCGACTCGGACGTCGGCTACGCCATAGAAGCTCCAGCGAAATCCGCTAATCAAGTAGACCACTGGATTGAATAGTGCAATTTTTTGCCAAGGCGGCGGCAACATGCTGATCGAATAAAAGCTGCCGCCCAGGAAGGCCAGCGGAGTTACGATCATCATCGGAATAATCTGGAGTTTTTCGAAGCCGTCGGCCCATATCCCGATTAAAAAGCCGAACAAACTGAACGTCACGGCGGTCAGTATCAGGAACACGATCATCCAGACCGGATGCACGATAGTAAACGGCACGAACAGCCGGGCCGTGGCCAGGATCAGCAACCCCAGGATGACCGACTTGGTTGCGGCCGCGCCGACATAGCCGATCACAATTTCGACGTAAGAGATGGGCGCCGAAAGAATTTCATAGATAGTGCCGGTGAATTTCGGCATGTAGATTCCGAACGACGCGTTGGATATGCTTTCTGTCATCAGCGACAGCATGATCAATCCCGGAACGATGAATGCACCGTAACTGGTACCGTCAATTTGGACCATATGCGATCCGATTGCAGCACCGAACACCACGAAATAGAGCGAGGTCGAAATCACCGGCGACGCAATACTTTGCATCAGCGTGCGCCAGGTGCGCGCCAGCTCGAACAGGTAAATGGCGCGAATGGCATGGATGTTCATGGCTGCGCCCTCACCAGGTTCACGAAAATTTCTTCCAGTGAGCTTTCGCTGGACTGCAGGTCCTTGAAATCTATCCCGTGCTCGCCGAGACGTCGCAACAGGTCGGCAATGCCGGTTTTTTCGCTCTGAGCATCAAAGGTGTAGGTCAGCATCATGCCATCTTCGCTAAGTTCAAGTTGACGGCCCGCCACTTCTTTCGGGATTCGTGCAAGCGGGTGCTGCAGGTGCAATCTCAATTGCTTCTTGCCAAGCTTTTCCATCAAGGCGACTTTGTCTTCCACCAGGATGATTTCGCCGTTTCTGATGACGCCAATCCGGTCCGCCATTTCCTCGGCTTCCTCGATATAGTGCGTGGTCAGGATGATCGTCACGCCGCTTTCGCGCAGGCTGCGAACCATCTGCCACATGTCGCGCCGCAATTCAACGTCAACACCGGCGGTAGGCTCGTCGAGAAACAGGATCTCTGGTTCATGCGACAGGGCCTTGGCGATCATCACCCGGCGCTTCATGCCACCCGACAGCGTCCTGATCTTGGCATCCTTTTTATCCCAAAGCGAAAGGTCGCGCAGCACCTTCTCGACATGGGCCGGATTGCGCGGTTTTCCAAAAATCCCGCGGCTGAAATTCACCGTTGCCCATACGCTTTCAAACGCATCGGTGGACAACTCCTGTGGAACAAGCCCTATCTTTGACCGCGCAGCACGATAGTTGAGCACGACATCATGGCCGCCAGCCAGCACCACTCCCTGAGTCGGCTTGACGATGCCACAAATGATGTTGATCAGCGTAGTCTTGCCGGCGCCGTTTGGGCCCAGCAGCGCAAAAATTTCGCCTGGATGGATATCCAGATCAACTGTCTTGAGCGCCTGGTGGCCCGACGCATAGGTCTTGGTAAGGTTATTGACTGAGACGATGGCCTGCATCTGGACTCACGATGGTAAATGGAGATGGCCTAGATTGTATGGCGAATCGGTAGGGGATGCTGCCGGATCGTGAATTTAGCTTTCGGAACGAAGCTGAGCCGATTTCCAGGGGCAGCTAACGCCCCCTATCGGTCGCACAGTTTTCCCAGAAGCGGACCTTCAACGTTGCATTAACGGGCGCTGACAAGCGTCACGGCTCAATAAAATGTTGGAGGTTTCCCCGGATAGCGCCGCGATTTTCTGGCTCCCAGTATCTACTGCTGCCGTGGTACGTTTCCGCATGAAGCGAAAAAGGCCGGATAAATCCAGGTGGATTTATCTGGCCTTTATTATTGTCGCTCCCCGTAATACCCGCGATTGGTTTGCTCACTGCTGACAGGCAGCCACAGAACTGGCCTGCTCAATGCTAAACGCTATTCTCGAGTTTCTCGCGCATCAAAGTGCGAGGAAGTGATGACGGGAGTTCGCCTAGGAGTCTGTCGGACTCAGGATTTTCGATTTAAATGACAGCACGTCGGCAA
>CBINHE010000121.1:0-10777 GCA_966250375.1 uncultured Oxalobacteraceae bacterium | reverse complement strand
GCAGGCGGATCGCATGCGATTCGAATTCCCTGCTACGCCCCCTTGAAGGGGAAGGCGCCTTTAACGCTGGCGCTGAGCAAATAATGTGCCGAACACTATTGGCGTGAGCCATTGAGGGGGGGGGCGATCAGTCGCGGAATGTTTTTTTTTTGGAGAAATTATTGTGGGTGCAAACATTAGCGGTATGTCAGGCAAATTTCGATGTGGAGATGACTCGTTTATCTCACCGAGTGTAGGTGGGCGTGTAAAAGAATCGGACGCGCCGAGTAGGCAGGCACTTGCTAATAGTGCTCCAAACACAAGACCGCTACCCCAAAATGAAGAAAAAGTGACGTCGTCCTCGGCACACCAAGGCTATGCCGCTTCTTCCTCCCACTCTACGGTGCGGTGGAAAATCGATGAAAAATACAGGCAAACTCACTCTAGGAGATCTCTGTCCGATGTGCAGCAAACGGGCGCGAAGGACACCACTGAAAAGCCGAGGTTCTTGGCAGGGGCGCCGTGGATAGAGTCAGGGACGTGGAAAGAATTGTATTTTGAGAACAGTGAAAACGAATCCAATATCAACCAAAGAGCCAAAATACAGGACCCCAAATTACGGCACCTCGTCAAGCAGGTGAAGAACGGCAACCTTGCAGTTCCTATAGCCGCTCATACCCTGTTGGCGGGTGCTGCTGAACGCGACATGCCGCAAACGCTGAGTGTGTACCAGGAATTCGATAGCTTGCTCAGTGACAAGGCGAGCGACAAGAATCCGCCAATATTGCATTTGTACAATGTAGTGAGACGGATGGCAGGAGGATATTCTTATAGGTTGGGAGGACATTCCAACTGGAAGTTCTGTCTGTCGGAGGAGAAGGATTACAAATATTTTGGACCGGCAAAGAACATTCCGGAGCAGTTTTGGGATGCTATCAACGATCCGGCCCCTCACAAATTGAATGCCGCAGGAGTGATATGCGAGATCTATTCAAAGACGCTATACCCTATTTTTGACGAACAGTCCCAAAAACTCATCAGCAAACTTCCCAATGAGAGGTCGGATGCATTCGACTTACTCAATGCTACCCTTTGGCACAACTCTTATCCTGGAAAAAAGAGTAAGGCAATAAAGAATCCGCAGGCATTTATTGCCGAAAGCTATAACGCCATGAGTCTTGCTCTAGGGTGCATCCGCACTCACATCAGCATTCTCAACCGGCAAATAGAACAGCGCCGTGATCTGCTGACGGCCGAGGATCGGCATCAAATTCAAATGACCGATATCGCTTATATAAATGCCTGCGAGGTAATGGACGGGGCCTATCTTTCATTAAAGAAAAAGGCCATGTTCAGCAGGACACCGCAACTGCAGATCTTGAACGTCTCCAATGGCCGTTTAGCCCCTGAGAATGAATCTGCTTCCAAGGCGTCGGATATGCCGGATGCGGGGGGAAGAATGGTCGTCGTATCGAACCGAGTAATCAACCCGGAGAAATCGGCGGCAGGAGGACTAGCCATCGCATTGGGTGACGTCATGCGCAAAACCGCTGCATTGTGGTTTGGCTCGAGCAGCAAGACGAGCGGCGAACCGGGCTCAAACAGCATCAAAACGCAACTGTTTGGCAAAACGACGCTCGCAACAGTCGATCTAACCGAGCAACAGCATAAAAATTACTATGAGGGTTTCTCGAATTCGCTCCTTTGGCCGATCCTCCATGGGGAAGTGGGGTTGGCGGAGAAGTCGAATCCAGAGTACTTCGAGGGCTATGTAGAGGTGAACAAGATGTTCGCGGCCCAGTTGGCCCCTCTACTGAAGGACGACGATGTCCTGTGGATTCACGATTACCACCTTATTCCGCTCGCGCAAGAACTGCGCGCACTAGGCTGCAAGCAGCCGATGGGCTTCTTCAACCATATCCCGATGCCATCGCCTGACATCTTCAGGGAAATCCCCCAGCACAAGGAATTGATGGAGGCCCTGTTCTGGAATGACCTCATCGGTATGCAGACCGCCAAGGACGTGGAAAATCTTCGCCGGTACGTGGAGACGGAGGAGGTCGGGCGGCGGCTGGACAGCCCTTTCGTAGAGGCTTTCGGCAGGAAAGCCAGCGTGCGGAGTTTCCCTATCGGCATCGACGTCGAGAAATTCGAGGAACGCATGACATGCGCCTCAAGCCCCGATCTCAACGAGCAAGCCATCCTGAATGAAATACACGACGAATCCGGCAAGCGCAAGCTCATCCTCGGCGTTGATCGACTGGACTATACGAAGGGCATTCCCACGCGCCTTGAAGCCTTTCGCAAGTTGCTTACGGACCATCCCGAGTTGCAAGGAACGGTCACCCTTGTCCAGATCGCAGCGCCGTCACGGGAAGGTGTGTCTGCCTATGACGAGCTGAGCAGGACGACCAGTGAACTGGTGAATGAAATCAACGAGGAATTTGGAACGGATACGTGGAAACCTGTGCTGTACTTCAACAAGTCGGTGAGCCACGACTCTTTGCCCAAGCTTTTTCGTCAAAGCCAAGTGGGCGTAGTGACGCCTGTGGCCGACGGAATGAACCTCGTGGCCAAGGAATACATCGCCGCGCAAGATCCGAAAGACCCAGGCGTTCTGGTACTGTCTACGGGAGCGGGAGCTGCGTCTCAACTTCGTGAATCGCTTTTGGTTCCGCCCAAAGATTTCATCGCCCTCGCCGAGGCATACCAAATAGGGTTGGACATGGAGCTGGAGGAGCGCCAAGAGAGACATGTCCCACTCCTTAACAATGTGAGAAATGAGAACCTGCCTCGGTGGCGCGAAAACTACATGGCGGCTCTACGTTCTGTACAGTCTTCCTCTGCCTCAGGTGTCCAAAGAGCAGTAACTGAAGAGGCTCTACCGCAAGCTGCGCCACTGGGGATAGCGCCTCATCTCAAGCGCACTCTCGAAGAAAGTGAGTAAAGCTCATCGAACGCTGCCGATTTTCATCCCTTTCGGCAAGTTGACAGTGCCCGGAAAATCGCTCGCTCCGATAAAACCGCGAATCACCTACTTCGGGGGGCGATCTTGTCCAGATGCTGCTGCATGACTTGCCTGTACGGTGCTGGCAGCAGTTGCACTTGCCCAGACAGGGTTTGATGCTGGGCATCCGGCAGCGGGGCACCGGCGCCTTGCAGTGGTCGCATCATTGCAGATCCAGGGCGCCTAGGATGCCATGCGATCGCCGCATCCTTCATGCTTACCGCTGTATACCCGCTTGTAACGGACGGTTCCACTACTCAGTCCGCCATGTTGTGCGGAAAACTTGCCCACAACCAGGGCGCAATTGTTTGCGAGAGAATGAGACAACTATCTCGGAGGCAAGTTTTGCACTATTGAGGGAGGCGTGCCCGCGCCTCCTCTGAAACATCTTTGGTTGTTGTGCCGACGGGAAAAATGGAACCAAATCCGTTTGTTCGCCACTGATCAAAAAACCTGACGTCCGTCATGGACCGCCTCGCGCTGCAACCGGCGTCCGAGAACGGGGCAAAAGCGCAAAGCTCCACTTTTTAAAAACCGGGAAAAATGGCTGTCTCACCGGCATATCCACAATGCTTCATATCGTCCTGTTTGCTGCCACGCTCCGCGTGCAGGCTCTGCAATGGAGACATGCGACAAATCCATTGCCCACTTCTTCACTGCACGCTTTGTCATGACCCAACAAATCTTTTGCGCCTTGATGACCGGCCTGGCGCGGCAATACGGGCTGACTTTCCCCCTCGGCATGACGCAGGACGTCTATACGCTCGACTTCGATGGACAGCCAGGGGTGCATTTCATCGGCCGCCACGGCGCCCGTTACCTGGATGTGCTCTGCGAAGCGGGCACGCTGGTCCAGCCGCCCACGACCGCCAGGCTACTCGATTTACTGAAATTCAATGGCTGCGATAGCGCCGACTATCCGGTCGGCATTACCTTCGACGCCAGCAGCGGCACGCTCCTCGCATGGTCCCGACAACGGCTTGAGGCAATGGACGCGGCCAGCCTGCAACTGCTCACGCAATGCGTCCGTCTCAAGGCCGCCGCAGTGCGGCAATGGGCGGACAGGCCCGATGGGCACCCCGCTACTCGACCGGGCGATACCCTGTCGCGCCTGTTGCTGTCGAACCAGCGAATACTGGACAAGGCCGCAGGCAATGCCAAGGGCCCATCCCTATCGGACGATAACGACTTTCCAAGGAAATAATCCATGACAAACCCACTCCGCCCCAATGCGCCTGGCCTGCCACCCCATCGCTTGCCCTCCGCCCCGTCCGACACCGCAACCGGCCCGCAGCAAGGCCCGGCCATGCGGGGCGCATCGCTGCAGGATCTGCCGCCGGCGCTACAGCGCGCACTCGTTCCGCCGCCTGCCTCTGGGGCATTGCCCGCCGCCGTCTCGCTCGCTCCGCCAACGAGGATGGACAGCGATCCGCAACGCCTCTCGCCGGCGACAAGGCAGGCAATGCTGTCCGCCCAGGCAAACTACCTTGCGCTATTGCAGAGGCTTGGTCCTGCGATTGCGCCCGCCGATGCGAGCGATTTGCCCCGTCTGTTCGAGCGTTACAAAACGCACCTCCTGGCACGCTTGAGCCCGGGCGCGTCTTTACCGGACACCGGCCCCGCCGCCTCCGGCAAAAGGCCGGCCCCGATGACATCCGGGCCGGCCCCCCAGCGCCCGCGGTTGGAGGCGCCCCCGAGCGCCCCCCGCCTGGACTTGTTCAGCAGCGTGCGGGCAGCGCGAGCCAAGATCCAGTATTTCGAAAAGCAACAGCAGCAACGCTGCCTGCAACATGCATTCAACAACTTGTGGCAAGGTCGGCACATGACGCTTGCGGCCGATCTCGCGCTGCAAGGCGCGGACATGGGGGAAATATGCGCCAGCGGCACGTCGCCGGTGATCGCGCCGGATGGTGCATACATGCGCCGCATCGTCCTTTCCAGTGCCCAACTGCGCGCCTTGATCCCGGTCTTCGCCGCCTGCGTGGAACGCCTGCTGGTGTTCCGTGGCGATGTGCGTACCGTGGATGGCGCCGGGCACTATCATGGGCTGCTACGGGTCGATGGCCATCATTTCCTGCTCGACTCGCTCAATAACGGCCCCGTCTGGCTGGAAAATCCCGCGGCCTATTACAACGAGCTCGCGCGCACGCCCTTCGGGCTGGTGGCGGCTTTGCCGGGTGGTACGCGAAACCCGATTCTCAGCTATGCGACCCGCTTGCAGCAAGGCGCATTTGCCGCCGTCTGCCGCGCGCTGGAAGACTTGTATGGCATGCAGCCGATTATCGCGCTGGCCAATCAACCGCTGATAAATGAGGCGGCGGGTTTGCAGGGCGACGATGTGGCCGCCTTTCTCACCAGTCGGGGCTGTCCGGCCAGCATCGTCGCCTGTCCGCTGCCATCGCCGGCGGAGGTGCATGACATCGACCGTTTGCTTGACGCCGCCTTGGGCGCGGACGACAAGGCGCTGCTATGGACGCAGGCGCAACCCAAACTGATTCCGGCGTTCAGGCAGCATGGGCAGTGGGTAGCGCGGGTGCCGGACGAAAGCGGGCAAGGCGAAATGATGACGAGCAAGCCCTTGTCCGAGGTGCTGCAGGCACAGCAGCAGACGTGGGACGAAATGGCGTCCAGCGCAGGCGCGAACGCCCCACGTCTTCAGGAGATCGCTGCCGAGCGGCTGGAGTTGGGCATCATTCGAATGACTCGCTGGCCATCGGGATGGCCACCCGAGCCTATTCGGCAGCAACAGGTGCCCCAGCAGGCAGTCGGGCCGGGGCAGACCTCCCAGCCGACGTCCGAAGAGTTGTACGCCGACCGGCACCTAAAACAAAGCGCGCCATCCTCTCCCTCATTTCAGCATGGCGCTACCGCCTCGGGTATACACGGCAGCCGGGATGCGAGCGGTCACGCGTTGACAGGCGCGCAAACCTGGCAGGCGTCTGACTCGTCGGCCCTTAGCGTGGGGAGTGTGCCAAATGACATGCAGGATGACGAGGAGGACGACTTTGAAGACGACTTCGGAGACGGCGCGGAAGACGACTGGGCCCTGAATTTCCTCGCTTCGCCGGATTCGCCGGATTCCCCGGATTCCCCGGAAACACAGGCCGCCGTGAAACCTCGTCTATCGTCCGCAAGCGAGGCTGCGCTTGCTGCGTTCGAGGCCGCAGTCACGAGCAATGGGAAAAATCCCCCTGAGACGGTTGCGAAACACATCGCGGTGCTGCGCGCGTTGGGCGAATGGCTGGAAGAGAAAGGCACATTGTGTCTGCCAGACTTGCGGACGCTGTTCGCTAATGAAGAAGGAATCATCGCGCTCAAGTCCAAGGTGGATGCGTTTATCGCCGACAGCGGGCAGGAGAAAGGCCTGACCGAAAAAATAGTAGCGCTTGTCGTCAATGACTGGCGGCAGCCGGACTACCATGCCGTCAAACTGCAATACTTGCACAACTAGTGTAGTGAGTCATTCTTGGTCAAACTTATTTGAGGAGGGCGGTTCCGAGTTGTAGAGTCATCAACTTGGCGAGACGAATGCGGATTGCGGCGAAAATTCATTTGACGCCGCAAGAGAGGGGCATGCTGGTAAAGCTCACGCGCTCCGGGCGCACCAGTGTACGTCTGGCGCAACGTGTACGCATCGTCTTGCTGGCGAACGAGGGCATGCAGAACAAGGCCATCGCGATTGCGTTGAATTTGGGGCGGGCGCAAGTCGGTCGCTGGCGCGAGCGCTACGCCAAATCGCGCTTGGCGGGAATCAAACGCGATTTGCCGCGCGGTGCGCCGGCGCGCAAAGTGGACGATGCGCGTCGGGTCGATCTGAGCGCGCAAGGCGTAGCGCCCAAGGCAAGCCATTGGAGCACGCTAGAGCGGTTTGCGCTCCGATGTAAGGTAGGGTGCGCCCCCTACAGTGATTTGCAGTCCGCTCTAATTCACCTACTTCGGGGGGGCGATCTTGTCCAGATGCTGCTGCATGACTTGCCTGTACGGTTCTGGCAGCAGTTGCACTTGCCCGGACAGGGCTTGACGCTGCGCATCTGGCACAGGGGCGCCGACGCCTTGCGTCGCCTCGCATGCGCGGGCGATGTCGGCAAGCCGGCTCGCGGTGGCCGCATCATTGCAGATCCATTGCGCCCAGGACGCCATGTGGTCCCCGAATCCTTCATGCTTGCCGCTGTCGGGCAGGATCGCCAGCAGGAGGTGCTGGCGAATGGCGGTGCTTTTTTCCGGGGTGATCGGTCGCGGCTGGTCTGCCGGGCGTTCTGCCTTGCCCGACAAATCGTCCGGGAACAGCAGGGTAGAGGCGCCTTCGTTCGCCTGCTTCAGGTCTTCCCCGAAACGTTCGAGGCAGCTACCCAGCTTTGCGACATCATGGTTCATCGCCAGTGCTTTGATGAATTCCAGGCGTGAGACAGCATCAAGCGGACCGAACAAGGTATCGGTCAATTGCCGCTGCAAGGGCCGCTCCAGGCCGGCAAAAGCGTTGTCGGAAAACGAGGAGAACATCTTGGCCCGGGTTTCCCGATAGGGGGACAACTGCGCATGGCGAATCAATTCATGGGCTGCCGCACGCTGCGCTTGCGGGTCGGCGGCGGCCTCAAGCGTTTGCGCATGAAGCCGGGACCAGTCGTACAGGATGCGTTCGCGCGTGGACGGCGACACACCGGGAAGACCGGAGGCGAGGACCGCACGGTAAAAGGATTCCAGTTTTGTCCGGAAGTCATCGGCGACCCTTTCGGGGCCGAGTCCCAGTCCGGCCATGGCCAGCAGCGAGGCAATGGCATTGGGGGCGAAACGCGCCTGCATGGCAGCATCGGACATGGGGGCCGTGGAGCCGTCAGGACTGCGGCGGGGCGCCGTGCGCATCGCATCAACATCGTTGGCATGCAGGGCATGGCCGGCCAGGCGCGGCGCAAAAGCGCTGCCGACGATCCTGATCTGCTCGGAAAGCAGGCTGTTGGCCTGGGGTTGGGCGGCATTGAGCTCAGCCTTCAGTTTTTTCCTGAGCACGTCTGCCTGTGCGACATCGGCAAGCAATTTTTCGCATTCGCCGATCGTGGCGGCGTCCGCCAGGTCGCCCCGGCTGGCGCGCTCCCGCAGTACCTGCAGCGCGGCAGGTGCCCATGCCATCACATCGGCGTGGTCGAGCACGAAGCGCATGGTATCCGCCGCGATGTGTTGCGCCTGCTGTAACACCTCGACGGGCGTCAACCTGTTCAGCTTGCTCGCGGCAAGCCAGGCGAAGGCATACAGTTTTTCGACCAGTTCTTCCTGCGTTTCCTGCCCGGCTGCGATCCGCAGTTTGCCACGATCCGGAATCAGCATGAAAGACGTCGACAGGAAGGCGAAGCTGTCACGATGCGCGATTTGCTTTGCCATCAAGCTCCCTGCCTGGAGAGTTTGCGTCTTCTTTTTCGCGACCTCAATCTCTTGAAATCCGGCATTGGTGACCACAAAGGGCAAGCCCTTTTCCTGATACACAAGAAATCTTCTGGAGCGCGGCCAGTCGTCGAAGCAGAACCGGCCGATGAAGGCTGCATTCTTCGCGGCCCGGCCCATCATCTGCAGTTCGCTGCCATGGGCATGCGCGATGAAATGCGTGAGCAACTGACTTTCGTCATTGCGTATCCAGCCGAGATCTTTCTCGGCTGCTCTCAGTGTGGCGGCGGCTGCTTGCATTTTGGCGTCGTCCTTGCCGATGAGCGTGATGCCGCCAGCCATGATCTTGGCGCTGCCCAGGGAGGTGTATTTTTGATAGCTCTTGCACAGCACAATCTTGAGCCGGCCATCCTCGATATAGGGGGCCAGATCGGCAAGTACCATCGCCAGATCGGAGGTTCTTCCCGCTTTCTGCTGCTCGATCGTGGTGTCGAGCACGAGCACGGCAGGATGTTTCGCGCTCATCTTGTGTGCCCCGATCCATTCCCGCGCTTGTTGCCGCAGTTTTTCCGCATCCCAGTTGTTGATGGTGTCATCGACGCCCTGCTTGCCGGGAAGATTGGGGTTGAGGGGCGCCATCCGTATGCGGTCCTTGTCGCCCGGCTCGGGTACAGATATCAGCGATAGCGTTTCGAAGTAGTCCGGATATGCAGTCTGGTTTGCCAGGAAGTCTGCAGTCTTGGTGCCGCTCAGGATCTTCGCGATATTGACTCCCGTGGAGATGGCGTCCATGCCGCTGGACACAAGATAGGTTTCGGGAGGGGCGATATGCAGATTGGCCAGCGCTGATCCGGCCCGCGTTTCAAGCATCGCGGTGGCGGCTTTCTTGAAATCGGATTCTTCATAGGGTTTGACGGCTGCCAGCAAGAGCTGCATTTCTTCCAGCAGCGCCGCATAGCCGGCAGCGAAACGCGTCGAATCCTCGGTCAGGGCCGGCAAGGCGCGGGCCACATTCGCCAGTGCGTTCAATGCGTTGGCGATCAGCAAATCGTGTTTGAATTCCGGCGTGTCGGCCTTTGGGGACAATGTTTTTTCCAAACCCTCGAGCAAGGATGCGGCGCAGTGAGCGGTCGCCTGCATCGCATGTCCGTCGGGCAGGGTTCTTAATGTGGAAATCGCTTCCTTGCCATCCTTGAACAGGTTGCGCAGTGCCGTGGCGTTGTCAAGGTCGTCCCGCAGGCGGGAGGATAAGTCAGAGGGGGAGAGGAGCATGGAGACAAGTTTGCTGACTTCATGAGCGGATGGCCGCCCGCCTAGCCTCTCCACAGGCTTTTGGGCTTTCTGTACAAGCGATTTGAGTCCGAATTCGATTGCAACCAGTCCATGCATCAAGGGTTTCACGCCGACCTTCGGCCCGAAACGCATCGCCAGGGGATTGTTATGTTTGAGCTTTGCCAGGATGCGCGACGCGTTGGTTTTCGAATTCACGAACAACACTTTGTCCGATGGATGATCATGGCCCAGAGACCGATAAACGCGCAGGCAATCATCTAGGAAGCCGGCATTCGGGGTGCTGCGCTGATATGTAGCGCTAAGCGGGTTGGCGATGCGCAGGCCGGGTGGCATCCACTCTGGTGTATTGTTCGTGGCTGCTTGCAAGCCATACTGCTTTGCCAGGTATCCCGCGCCCGGAATCGCTGAAAGTTCCTGGCGCCGGATCTCGGCATAGCTGGCAGTGCCGATCTGGTCGACCGCGGCCGAGCGGTCGTTGGTCCAGCGATGCGCCAGATGCCGGTAAAGGCTCGCCCGGAATGCATCCATTGCCCGGTTGGCGCCGGACTGATCGTCTGCCCACTGCAGGGAGGAATGGCGACCGCCAGTGCGGGCAAGCTCGTCTTCCGTTCGCAGCGCGGTATCGTCGCGAAACATCGCCTCCTTCAGCCATGCCGGAGGCGAAGTCTTCATTCTCCTGGGCGGCGCTGTTGTGGCAGTGGGCGCGGCGCAGGCGTCATGGTGGCTGTTTACGGCTTCCTGCCTGTTTGTCTCGGCGGCATGGGAAGGGTGTGCGGTGTGGATGGAATGAGACTGCGTTGTGATTTTCATTGTTGGATTTGTTGGTTGGCGGGCAGGTTGAGAGCGATGCAACCTGACTCTTGCGCAATGCCGGATTCATGAGGGGGCGTACTGTACTTGTTTCTGGGCGAGGCACGCCGCGTCGCGCAAACTACAGTGATTTGCAGCTCTAATAACACTGCATGAGTGTTCCAAGGCGCAGTCGAGTTCCATATTTACCAACATATTTTGTGAAGCGCCTGCGTTTCTCCCGGTGTCACTCATGGTCGTCCGTGTGCAGGTAATGGCTGGTCGTGCTGATCAGAACCGCTCAAATTCTTCAGCAACCGCTTGAATCGTTCGCCT
>CBINHE010000120.1:0-10831 GCA_966250375.1 uncultured Oxalobacteraceae bacterium | reverse complement strand
GGTAGGGTGCGCCCGCGCACCGGTGCTCTTGCGACGGTATCGGTGCGCGGGGCGCCCTTGCAGGGCGCGTAGTGGCTTGCAAGCCACTACTGTTTCGCAGGCGGATCGCAGACGATCCGAATTCCCTGCTACACCCCTACAGTGATTTGCAATCCGCTCTAAAGCCGCTGATCTGGCAAAAATTCAGATGGCATCGAGAGATTCCCATACGAGCAGTAACTGCGCGCATACCGAAGCAGCAATCACCGCCGGAGCTTTGCCTGATATACCCGGCACACCGATCGGGCATGTCATGTCAGCCAACCGTTCGGATGAAATGCCACGCTCGCGCAGGCGGTGTTCGAACTGCATGCGCTTTGTCTCGGAGCCGATCAGCCCGAACCATGCGGTATCGGCGCGGCGCAAGATGCGCTCAGACAAGTGTTGGTCCAGCGCATGGCTATGTGTCATTACCAAAAAACTGGTGCCGCTTGGCGCGGCATCAACCAGTGCTTCCGGGATATCGGTCGCTTCGATGTTTACATTGGCCGGCAACGTGTCCGGAAACATGTCGTCACGCTCGTCGACCCAAGTCACATGGCAGGGCAGGTCGGCTATCGCACGTATGATCGCTGTGCCGACATGGCCGGCGCCAAACAGCATCAAATGCGGACGATGCGCGAGGCAGGGATCAATCAGCCAGCGCTGGCCGTTGCTATCCTGCATGACGTGGCAGATCCGCTCACGGTCGAATCGGACAGGCGAAAGCAGCCTGGGACCGGCCACGCAATTGCCTGCCTGGTCGTACAAGGAAGGCGGCGTTGCGCTATCCAATGCAAGCACGCGCCAACTATCCTGCCGCTCGTGCCAAAACCGGTTCAGATAATTGACGTATTCATGCGCGGCCTGGCCCGCAATTTGATCGAACCGTTCAAAAGACAGATGCACGATACCGCCGCAGCATTGCCCCAATCCTGGTCCCAGCGCAAAACGTTCCAGGCGACGCATTGCCGCAACTGACGAATCGCGTAACGCCAACATCGCGCGCGCGATCTCGCATGCACGCATTTCAAGATGACCGCCGCCGATCGTGTCGAACTGCGATTCGGTCGTGACCAGCATTTTCGCGCCCGGCTCGCGCGGCGCCGATCCCTCGACGTGCGCGACGGTCACCAGCACTGCCGGCGCAGTGTGGGAGGTGAGTGCGGTGAGCCAGTTCACAGCCAGTTCACGCGGCAGCGGCTTGCACTGCTTCGACCGCTTTCAGGATTTCTTCGCTGGTCGCAGGCGCATTCAGCGGCGGGTTGATCTTGTAATCAGCGATGCTCGCCACCGCATCGCGGATGGCAAAAAATACCGAGAACGACAACAGCAGCGGCGGCTCGCCAACCGCCTTGGAGCGATGGATGCTGTCGACGGTATTACGGTTCTCGAACAGTTTTACGTGAAATGCCTCCGGGCAATCCGACACGCCGGGGATCTTGTAGGTGGAAGGCGCATGCGTCATCAGCTTGCCGTCCTTGTTCCACCACAATTCTTCCGTGGTCAGCCAACCCATGCCCTGAATGAAAGCGCCTTCCACTTGGCCGATATCGATCGCCGGATTGAGCGAGGCCCCGGCGTCATACAACACATCGGCGCGCAGCAGTTTCCATTCGCCGGTGAGGGTATCGACCACGACTTCGGATACCGCCGCGCCGTACGCAAAATAGGAAAACGGATTGCCGGTCATGGTCTTCGCATCCCAATGCAAGCCGGGCGTCGCATAAAAGCCGTCCGACCACAATTGCACACGCGCCAGGTACGCCTTTTGCACCAGTTCGGCAAATGCGATCGACTTGCCGTTGATGTGCACCAAGTCGTTGGAGAAGGTCGCCGCGCTCGCTTCGCCGCCAAATTCTTTCGCCGCAAAAGCGGCCAGCCGCTCGCGGATCTTGCTTGCCGCATCCTGCGCCGCCTTGCCATTCAGGTCAGCGCCGGTCGAGGCAGCGGTCGCCGATGTGTTGGCAACCTTGCTGGTGTCGGTGGCGGTGACGCGCACATGCGGCAGATTGATGCCGAGTTCATGCGCGACCACCTGCGCGACCTTTGTGTTGACGCCTTGCCCCATTTCCGTGCCGCCATGATTGACCAGCACCGAGCCATCGACATACACATGCACCAATGCGCCGGCCTGGTTCAAATGCGTGACATTGAATGCAATGCCGAACTTGACCGGCGTGATCGCAAGGCCTTTCTTCAGCACCGGACTGGCCGCATTGAACGCGCGCACATCGGCGCGGCGCTTGCGATAGTCGCTGCTCGTTTCCAGTTCGGCCACCAGGTCATGGATCACATTGCCTTCGACTTTCTGGCCGTACTGCGTGACATTGCGGCCTTCCTTGTCATTGCGTCCGTAGAAGTTGCGTTGGCGTACGTCCAGTGGGTCGCGCCCGAGCTTGCGGGCGATTTCATCGATCACGTATTCGATCGCGATTGCCCCCTGCGGACCGCCGAAACCGCGAAATGCGGTATTCGACTGGGTATTGGTCTTGCCGCACATCGCGGCGATATCGACATCCGACAGGTAATACGCATTGTCGACATGGCAGACTGCGCGCGTGGCGACCGGCCCGGACAGGTCGGCGGAAAAACCGGCGCGCGACACCATCTCGATCCTGACAGCGGTAATGCGGCCGTCGTTGTCGTAGCCGGCTTCGTATTCATAGTGGAAGCAGTGGCGCTTGCCAGTCACCATCATGTCGTCGTCGCGATCGGCGCGCAGCTTGACCGGACGCTTCAGGCACGCCGCGCTGACGGCCGCCACCGCAGCCCACAACGCGGATTGCGATTCCTTGCCGCCAAAGCCGCCGCCCATGCGTCGGCACTCGACCGCGATATGGTGCGAATGCAATCCGAGCGCATGTGCAATCACATGCTGCATTTCAGATGGATGCTGGGTCGAGCACAGCACCAGCATGCCGTTGCCTTCTTTCGGAATCGCATACGCAATCTGGCCTTCGAGATAAAAGTGTTCCTGTCCGCCGACATACAGTTCGCCCTTGATGCGGTGCAAAGACTGCTTGAGCGCGCGCTTGACATCGCCGCGCGCCAAACGCATTGGCGGCAGCACGAATGAATTCGCTTTCTTTGCTTCCTGCGGCGTCAGAATTGCGGGCAGTTCTTCGTAATCGACATGTGCGAGACGTGCGGCACGGCGCGCATTGTCATGGCTGTCGGCGACCACCACAAAGATCGATTGTCCGACATAGTCCACCTTGCCGTCCGCCAGAATAGGATCGTCGTGAATGATCGGCCCGCAATCGTTGACGCCCGGAATATCATGCGCCGTATAGACCGCGACTACGCCGCGCGAATGCTTGACCGCCTCCAGATCCATCGATTTGATGTTCGCATGCGCCTTTTGCGAAAGGCCAAGCGCAGCGTGCAGCGTCTCCTGTACCTCCGGTATGTCGTCGGTATACGTCGCCTCGCCCAACACATGCAGCACGGCCGACTCATGCGGACGCGGCCGGCCGACTTCGCTCCATGCATCGACGTTGCTGTTTGCAAGGATGGATTTAACAGAATCATTCATCATTTTTCCCCATCTCACGCGCAGGAAAACACGTTCACCGCGCTTGCAGACAGCGGTGCATCGGTTCGGGTTTCTAGCCAGAAGCGGCGCAACAGATTTTGTGCAGCTTTCATGCGATAGGCGCCGGATGCGCGCATGTCAGTCAGCGGCTCATAGTCTTGCGCCAGCAGCATCATCGCTTGCTTCAGTGTCGCCTCATTCCATGGCTGGCCGTTGAGCGCCGCTTCGGCTTGGGCAGCGCGCTTTGGTATGGCCGCCATGCCACCGAACGCGATGCGCGCATGGCTGATGGTGTCGCCATCGAGCGTGATGCAAAATGCCGCGCATACCGCAGAGATATCCTGGTCGAAGCGCTTCGCGAGTTTATAGGTGCGGAATTGGATGTTCTTGCGCGGCAAGGGCACACGCAAAGCTTCAACGACTTCATCCGCATGCAGGTCTTTCTTCTGATAATCGAGATAGAAATTTTCGAGCGGCATGATGCGTTGGCCGCTCGTACTGCGCAGAACAATGTTGGCCCCCAACGCGATCAGCCACGGCATCGAATCGCCGATCGGCGAGCCGTTGGCGACATTGCCGCCGAGCGTGCCCGCATTGCGAATCGGCAGCGACGCAAAGCGTTGCCGCATTTCTGATAATTCCGATGGATAGTGGCGGCACAGCGCGTCATACGCATCGTTGAGCGTCACGCCGGCGCCGATATCGAGCACGCCATCCTTCTCGCGCATCGATTTCAATTCCGCGACCTGACCCAGGTAAATGAGGTTGCCGAGATCGCGCATTTGCTTCGTTACCCACAAGCCGACATCGGTCGATCCGGCCACGATGCACGCGTCGGGATTTTTACTGCGCACCTTGACCAGTTGCGCCAGCGTGCGCGGTGCATAAAAACACTGCCCGTCATGCGAATAGGTGAACATCTCGTCACGCTGGAAATCGCGCAACGGCTGCGCCACGGCATCGCGATCCATGTCCACTTGCGGCAGATCGCACATGCGTTTTGCCGCCTCGATGATCGGACGATAGCCGGTGCAGCGGCACAGATTGCCCGACAACGCATCGTCGATTTCCTTGCGTGGCGGAGGACCGTCCTTGCCTGCATTCTTCAGATACAAGCACCACAACGACATTACAAATCCGGGTGTGCAAAATCCGCATTGCGAGCCATGGCATTCGACCATTGCCTGCTGCACCGGATGCAAGGAATCATCCGGCTGCCGCAGGTCTTCTACCGTGAACAATGCCTTGCCGTCCAGCGTCGGCAGCAGCTGGATGCAGGCATTGACGGTGTTGAGTTCGACCTTGCCGTTTTGCAGCTCGCCGACGACAACGGTGCAAGCGCCGCAATCGCCCTCGGCACAGCCTTCCTTGGTGCCGGTGCAATGCAGGTCTTCGCGCAGATGCTGCAGCACGGTTTGCGTGGGAGAGGCATTGGCTACGGCGTGTACCGCGCCGCGATAATAAAAACGGATTGGATCAGACATTCTCGCTCCACCATGATGTTCTTGTGATGCAAAGGGACTCGGCGTCGGATAGCGCCATGTTCAAAGGCTGATAGTGATTATCCTCTGGATGGAAGAAGATGGCGCGGCATTGCGTAGGAAAAACAATGTAGAAATGCAACCATTAAAGCCGTAAGTCGCACAGGGTCATGTCTTCAAGAATGCCGAGCAAGGTCGCGGCTTCCTCGGCATTGGAGTTCTCGCCGTGGCCAGAAAAATCCCACTCGACAAAATCGAAATTCGCCTTGGCGTTGAAAAAGTGCTACGACACCACACCGCTGGAATGAATGCAAATTTAAGGTGATTTCCGGGAATGCGTATCCCATTGGCGTGGTGCAGACGGGATGCGATGCAAGGCGCGACGAGTGCCGTGTGGCGAGCCACACAAACGAGGTGCAACGCAGCAGCGCGCCCGTATGCGCCGCGAAAATGGGATATGCATACCCGGAAATCACCTTAAGGACACCCATCTCTTCCCCCTTTGATGAATGCACGCTTAACCGCCTCCCATATCCATGGGAGACCAGCTCATAAACGCCACTAATCTTCAAATACCTACCGTTTTTCGGGATGAATTGCTTACCAACAGTATTCCATGAAGGTAAGATGCAGCCTATCGGCTTGGAGAAAGAACATGGCTACCCTCATTCCCGCCATCGGGTCATGCGTATCCCGAATGACATCCGGTGAAAAGCGGTTTGCCTACCGCTTGGACGACAAACTGGAAAACGACTACTTGTGCTGGTACGACGTGTCCATCGGCGAGCGCACCCAACACCCGGACTTCGTGGTGTTTCATCCGGGCTGGGGCCTGCTGGTGCTGGAGGTCAAGGACTGGAAGCTCGATACCATCCACAGCATCGACAAGCAGCACGCGGCGATCCTGACCGACCAAGGCATCAAGCATGTGCTCAATCCGCAGGAACAGGCGAGGCAGTATATGTTCGCGGTACTCAACAAACTGGAACGCGATCCGCAACTGATTTTTCCCGACGGCTCGTTGAAAGGCAAGCTGATCGTGCGCTACGGTCATGGCGTGGTGTTCCCCAACATCACCCGCGCACAGTTCGACAACGCCAATATCGGCGAAATACTGCCTTCGCATCTCGTGATTTGCAAGGATGAGATGAGCGAGAACGCCGATGCCGAGGCATTCCAGAAACGGCTATGGGACATGTTCCCGCGCAAGTTCACGCTGAAGCTGTCGCTGCCGCAGATCGACCGGATTCGCTGGCACATGTTTCCGGAAGTGCGCATTCCGTCGCAGCACGATCTGTTTGCCGCACCCGGCCAGACCGCGACCGAGATCCCCGAGATCTTGCGCGTGATGGACATCCAGCAGGAACAGCTCGCGCGCAGCCTTGGCGAAGGCCATCGCGTGATTCACGGCGTGGCCGGTTCCGGCAAGACCTTGATCCTCGGCTACCGCGCCGAACACCTGGCGAAGATGTGCCAGCGCCCTATCCTCGTGCTTTGCTATAACAAGACGCTCGCCACCAAGCTGGCGCAGATCATCGAAGCCAAGGGCCTGCAGGACAAGGTCAACGTGGTGAACTTCCATGCATGGTGCGTGCGCCAGCTGAACGCCTACAACGTCGGCAAGCCGCCACCGGGCAAGGACGCGACGGCCTTCTTCGAAGCCTGCGTGGACAAGGTGATCCGCGCCGTCGATCAAAAGCTGATCCCGTCCGCGCAATACGACGCGGTACTGATCGACGAAGGCCACGACTTCAAGCCGGAATGGTTCAAGTTGGTGGTGCAGATGATCCATCCCGAGTCCAATTCGCTGCTGGTGCTGTACGACGATGCGCAATCGATCTACAACGCGAAAAAGAAACTGCGCTTTTCATTTTCCAGCGTCGGCGTGCAAGCCCAGGGCCGCACCACGATACTCAAACTGAACTACCGCAACACCGCCGAAATCCTGTCAGTCGCCCGCGCATTCGCAGACGAGCTGCTGTCGCCGCACGACACCGAAGAAGATCAGGCCCCGACCGTGCAACCGATGAGCACCGGCCGGCACGGCCCCAAGCCGCTGCTGATCAAGCTGCCGACCATCAAGGATGAAGCGGAATTCCTCGCCAGGAAACTACTGGAAGCAAGCAGGACCGGCATGCCATGGAACGACATGGCGATCGTCTATCGGCACATCGGAATCGGTTACAAGCTCGTCGATGCGCTGACACGCAAAGGCATTCCGTTTCAATGGCAGCAGGATAAAAAACATTCTTACTCGCCGATGCACGACAGCGTGAAACTGATCACGATGCATAGCAGTAAAGGACTGGAATTTCCATTGGTGTGCATCCCGGGCATCGGCGCGCCGACGAAAGAGGAAGAGGATATGCAGGATGAAGCGCGGCTGTTGTATGTGGCGATGACGCGGGCGACGCAGGAACTGGTGATGACGCATGGGGATGCGTCGGTGTTGGGGGAGAAGATGGGGAAGGCTATGGGGGTGTTGGAAATGATGTGATGACTGCCTTCGGCAAGGTGACAAGCGCGGCGACACATATATTGTGTTTGCCATGTATGTCGAGTCTGACCCTAAATGTTTACGCATCAGCGCCGATTTAAGGGGGCATACCGACCCTTTTAGTTGTTGGAATATTAGAACTGACCCCGTAATTTTATAAAATAAGTGAGAATTGAGTAGAGTGATTTCTTACTTAATAGCTCATCAGTATTTTTCCAAAACTAGCTTTAATTCTTTACTGATCGGGTACCCATGTCTAAATCACTATCGGAGTTCAAGAGATTCATAGGTAAATCAATACCTACTTTCACAGAATACGAGAAAAAGTTGGTAAGACTGATCTTGGATAATTTCCACAAAGTGGAAGGGGCAGGGACTGCTGCTGGCAGGCGCGGAAAATTAATTGCACGGCTTATTGAAACTGCCGGTGATACAGCTTCCAGCGAACTCAACATCGCGGCCGAAGCCGCCAAGGACGAACAGGGGAAGATCGTTCGCCTATCCAGTATCAGAGTTCAAAACTTTCGTGGCTTCTCATCGGAGCACACCCTTGAGTTCAAAAACCCATACACCTTCGTGTACGGCCCGAACGGCACAGGGAAATCCAGCCTTTGCGAAGCTCTGGAATATGGCCTGCTTGGTTCCATCAATGAAGCTGAAGCGAAGCGTATCGATGTGGCCGCGTACATAAAAAACTCCATAACTGGAAAATCAAACCCTCCGGTTTTACTTGGCACAACCGCCGATGGAAAGCTCGCCGTCCCAGTCCCTGCTGATCCAAAGAGCTATGAGTTTTGCTTCATCGAGAAAAACCGAATCGACGGATTTGCGCGTGTTGCCGCCAACACTGCCGCGACAAAGCAGACAAGGTTGGCATCGCTGTTTGGGTTGGAAGAATTCAATACCTTCTCTACTCAATTCAACGACCACTTTGAAAACTATCTCGATTGCACGGGAAAGAAGACCAAGGAGCTTGCTGACAAGGAAAAGCAAATCGCCGAGCACAAAGCTATTCTGCTCCAGATTCCGCAGAAGGAAAAAAACGTCCAAGCGAAACAGGATGCACTTCTATTGAAATACTCCGCCTGCAAAGCCCTGGACGAGATTAAAGCGCATATTTCCGGGCCTGATGGGAATGGTGGTCTGACCAAAGCCAACAACACCGAAATTGGAAGACTAACCAATCTCAAGCTTGTTGCCGATCCCGGAATAGGCGAAATTCTGGCCGATGCAAAAGAGCTGGTAGAGCTTATCGAAGAGCGCAGAGCGGCAGGCCAGTTTCTTGCGGCCTACAAAGACCAACTTTCGCTTGGTGAGCTATACACGGCAGTGTTGAACAACCGCGAAAAATACGAGCACAACTGCCCCGCATGCGAATCGCTAATATATCAAGACGGACAACTCGTCGTGCCGAAAGACCCGTATGCGAATGCGAGGAAAAGCTGAAGCAATTCGAAGTCGCGCTGAAGAAGGAGTCACGAATCAAAGAAATCACGGAGCTACTTAAAACCCGCTGGGTACCATTGAATGTGAAAATTTCCAACCTGTCGCCGGTCGCCTCCGCCATCACCTTCGCACAAACTCTAGAAATAGATGCCCTTCGCGATACAAGCGCAGCGGTTGAAAACGCAAAAACCCTGGAACCGGCAATGAATCTGTTCATAGCCCATGCAGAACTGTTGAACTCACTCAAACTTGCAATCACCGCCTATAACCAGCAAATCGAAAAATCCAAAACTGAAATCCAGAAGTTGGAAGAGAAAAACGCCCTCTTGGCCAAAGATTTGGAGGAAGTGATTGCAGTGAACACCACAGTCACGGCGAACAATGCAAGCGCAGTTGCTGCGAATCTCGCCATTGAAAAATTCAAGGCGGAGAATGAAGAATTGATCAAGCTGGTAGAGAAAGAGAAGCCCGTCATAGCGCGAAATATGCAGTACCTCGTGGCATACGCGAGCTTCCGCGAAAAGCTATTGAACTACAACAGCAATCTTCCCGTTGCACTTGCCGCAGACCTGAACGAAAAGACACTGAAGTTTTACAATGCGATCAACAAGAACGACCATCCGACAGATCGCTTAAAATCACTTACCTTGCCGACCTCACCGGACAAGAAAATCGATATTGAATTTGAGGCGGGCCAAAAATTCGATGCCTTGCAAATACTCAGCGAAGGCCACATACGCTGCCTGGGCCTGGCGATCCTTCTTTCAAAAATTGTGCGCGACGACCTGCCGTTCCTAATCTTTGACGACGTGGTGAATTCCATCGATGACGAGCACAGGGGCGGAATTGTAGATCTTATCCTGGGTGACGACGAAATTAAGAGCCGCCAGCTCATTATTACGACTCACGGCGAAGATTTCATGAAACGTCTGGAACATGCCATTCCGAAGCACGAGTACAAGACCAAGATCACACGAATCGACTTTCTTTCTCCGGAAGAGTCCAAGAAAATTGTCGTGAAGCTGGAGTCACCGCGTCACTACTTGGTTATTGCCGAACAGAGCTACAAAGATGGAAAAATGCATGATTGCCTGGGATATCTGAGAAAATCATTCGAAGAGATACTTCACCGCATCTGGAAAAAACTCGGCGATAAAAACTTTAATGCACTCATCAGTGTTGGGATGCGTGGCCCAAAAAGCGCCCCTGATTTAAGTAGTGTCGCAAACGGGCTGCAAGCCTTCTTGTCCAAGCCGGAAGTCTCAATTTATAAGAACGTGATACCGATACTGAACACGATGATCGCAAAGCACAAGACTCATGCGATCGAGTGGAGCCAATTAAACAAAGGCGCTCATGAAGAAGACAAAGCCGAAGAGTTCGATAAGGTAATAGTCAAAGAAATTTTTGATCTCATGGTGCAAATTGACGATGCCGTAAAAAATGGCAAAGCAGTTGTCCTGGCTCCAGCGCTTGCCGTCGCCGCTGAAGCAAAATACCCCAAAGATTCGAACGTGAATATCGACGCCTTCAGAGCACGGTAGGGCGGATGAGCGCAGCGTTATCCGCCGCAGGTGATGTTTTACATACGGCGGATAACGCTGCGCTCATCCGCCCTACTTGCATCGCATCCGGCTACGACCGCCAAATTGCACACCTTATTTTTGCGCGGCCCCTAAGTTCTACAGCAGGCGTTGTTGTCTGAAAGCTTTGCTAAACATAACTGAACTCCTTGAAACGAAAGCCAATTTGTCCAATCACGAGGGTTGTTCATATTTATTGGAGAAATAGAAATAGTCAGGGCAATCGCATGAAGCCTCAGCTCGGCAGCCCAAGTAACTTGCTCAGGTA
>CBINHE010000119.1:0-11006 GCA_966250375.1 uncultured Oxalobacteraceae bacterium | reverse complement strand
CCCATTCTTGATCGCTTAACCTTGTCTTGTCGGGGACGTTGCATTGGATCATCGCAGCTGTGCAAAGCGCTCAATTTTACTGCCAGCAAAACGTCAACAGAGCCTAGCATTGGAGCGCTTAACCGAAAAACCTTTGCCAATCGATCTGGCCGGATCGATTGAAATTGCGCCGGAAAATGCACCGTTCGGCCATCGCCCCGTATATCTGTTCGGGCGGCATCGAGACGACAGCAAAGTGTGGTCTTCGGCACTTTTCGTAAAATTTAATTGAAGAAAAAATCGGATGAGGTTGTGAACCACGTAACGCAAGGCATTGCTCGACGATTTGGCCGACATACCGCAAAAGATGAGCCGGCATGTTGCCGCTAAATCATTCACGCCAAATGGCACACGCCGCTTACTGCAGTTGCTGTTCGATTAGTTGAAGAGTGAAACTGATGCAGGCGAAATAAAAAATAAAGGCCGCATTGAGCGGCCTTATCGAGGTATTACTTTAAATCCTGTATCAGAATCCCGATACAGAGGTAATGCTGGCGTCCCCAAGGGGATTCGAACCCCTGTACTCACCGTGAAAGGGTGATGTCCTAGGCCTCTAGACGATGGGGACAAAATCTGTCCGTACTGACCTTGTACTACGAAAACCATTTATTAATGCAGCTGAGGCAAAAATAAAGACCGCATTGAGCGGCCTTATCGAGGTATTATTTTAAATCCTGTATCAGAAGATTGCACGATCAATTATCGAATCGTGCCTCCCGATACAGGAGTAATGCTGGCGTCCCCAAGGGGATTCGAACCCCTGTACTCACCGTGAAAGGGTGATGTCCTAGGCCTCTAGACGATGGGGACAAAATCTGTCCGTACTGACCTTGTACTACGAAAACCATTTTGCTGGTGGAGGTAAGCGGGATCGAACCGCTGACCTCTTGCATGCCATGCAAGCGCTCTCCCAGCTGAGCTATACCCCCTGCGCAGAAACAAAATTATAGCAAAGATTTTGCTCCTGCGTAAATCAACTTTTTGAAAATTATCCGAGATACTTACCCAAACGCGCCAGTACCACGTCACGGCCAAACAATTCCACGACTGCGTCGATCGAGGGTGTTTGCAACTGTCCGGTCAGCATCAGACGCAATGGCATCGCGATTTGCGGCATCTTCAATTTATGCGCGGCGAGCACTTCTTTCAGCATTGTCGACAGCGCAGCCTTATTCCACTCCACACTCTTGCATTGCTCTGCATATTGAATCAGTGCTGGCTTCACTGCCTCTGTGAGATGTTGCGACAGTAGTGCTGCATCGGGCGCTGGCTGACGATAGAACAACATCGCGGCATCGGCTAATTCATTGATGGTATTGGCGCGTTCTTTCATCAATGCAATGACTGCCTGCGCATCCGGTGCTCCTTCAAATTGGGCCCCATCCTTTTCTAGAAACGGACGCACCAAGGCCTCGAGACGCGCATTGTCGGCCAGCTTGATGTAGTGATTGTTGAGCCATGCAAGTTTCTCCGGATTGAATTGCGCAGGCGACCTCGATAAATGGTCAAGGTCGAACCATGCACAGAACTGTTCCATCGAAAAGATTTCATCGTCGCCGTGGCTCCACCCCAGTCGTGCCAGATAATTCAGCATTGCTTCCGGTAGATAGCCTTGCGCCGGATAATCCATCACGCTGACCGCGCCGTGGCGCTTCGATAATTTTTCGCCATCGGCGCCCAGGATCATCGGCACATGGCCGTACTGCGGCAATGGCGCGCCCAGCGCATGCAGGATGTTGATCTGACGCGGCGTGTTGTTGACGTGGTCATCGCCACGGATCACATGCGTAATTTGCATGTCCCAGTCATCGACTGCCACGCAGAAATTGTAGGTCGGCGTGCCATCCGGCCGTGCAATCACCAGATCATCTAGTTCGCGATTGGAAATCGTGATCGGCCCTTTCACAACGTCATGCCAAGTCACATCGCCATCGTACGGATTGCGGAAACGCACCACCGGCTTGCGCCCTTCCGGTATCGACGGCAAGGTTTTGCCCGAATCCGGACGCCAAGTGCCGTCGTAGCGCGGCTTCTCGCCGGCTGCGCGCTGACGCTCGCGCATCGCTTCGACTTCTTCCGGCGTCGAATAGCAATAATAAGCAGTCCCTGCCTTCAGCATCTGCGCCAGCACTTCGCGATAACGGTCCATGCGCTGCATCTGGTAGAACGGGCCTTCGTCATGCGACAGACCTAGCCATTCCATGCCATCCAGAATCGCTTGCACCGCTTCCGGCGTGGAACGTTCGAGGTCGGTATCTTCAATGCGCAGCACGAAGATGCCACCGAAATGGCGCGCATAGGCCCACGAAAAAAGCGCGGTACGGGCACCGCCTAGGTGGAGATAACCGGTAGGACTGGGAGCAAAGCGGGTGCGGACGACTGTCATGGCAAAGAAAAACGGCTTTGGATTGCCAAAGCCGTAATAGGAAAAAATCTTATTTTACCTCGTTGCCAAATTCGAGGAAACCAGCGGCTATGATTGGTTAATCGTTTTTGATCACGATCGACGGAAACTTGCTCGTCATATCTTTGGCTTTTTCCGCAACTTTCACCGCGATCTTGCGTGCGATGTTCCTGTAGATCGTCGCGACCGGCCCGTCCGGTTCGGCCACCACGGTGGGTTTGCCGGAATCGGTTTGCTCGCGGATCGACATGGTCAAGGGCAAAGCGCCGAGGAATTCGACGCCGTATTCCGCGCACATTTTTTCGCCCCCACCAGAACCGAAGATCGCTTCCGCATGGCCGCAGTTGGAGCAAATATGGGTGCTCATATTTTCAACAATGCCAAGGATCGGAATGTCGACCTTCTCGAACATTTTCAAACCTTTGCGCGCATCCAGCAGAGCAATATCCTGCGGCGTGGTGACGATCACCGCGCCGGTGACCGGCACTTTTTGCGACAGCGTGAGTTGGATATCGCCAGTGCCCGGCGGCATATCGACGATCAGATAGTCGAGGTCACGCCAGTTGGTTTGCTCCAATAATTGCTGCAATGCCTGCGTCACCATCGGACCGCGCCACACCATCGGCTGATCGGGATCGATCATGAAACCGATGCTCGACACCTGCAAGCCGTAATTTTCCAGCGGCTCCATGGTCTTGCCATCGAGCGAGTCAGGGCGACCGGAGATGCCCATCATCATTGGTTGCGATGGGCCGTAGATATCGGCATCCAGAATGCCGACTTGCGCGCCTTCGGCAGCCAATGCCAGCGCCAGATTGACGGCCGTGGTTGATTTACCAACCCCGCCCTTGCCCGAGGCGACCGCGATGATGTTCTTCACATTCGCCAGCAATTTGACGCCGCGCTGCACCGCATGGGAGACGATTTTTGAATAAACGTTCACGCCGATCTTCCCAACGCCAGTGATGCCTTGCACGGCCGTACTGGCGGCAGCACGAATATCTTCGATCTGGCTCTTGGCGGGGTAGCCGAGTTCGACATCGAACGTGACGTCGGCGCCGTTGACCTGAATATTTCTGGCGGATTTGCTCGACATCAGATCCTTGCCGGTATTGGGATCGATGACTTCGCTGAGTGCCGCTTTCACGGCGTCAATCGTGATGCTCATTACTTCTCCTAAATTTTGTTGTCGCCAGTCTAAACCAAATCCACCTGCCAACGGATGAAACGCTTGCAACCGGCAGGACTATAACGGCGTCGCCCCGATCATTTGACACTGGATCGGCACGATAAGAGCCGCTGCACTGCTAAAATCACGGTTTTATTCCCTATTTTGTAAGCATCGCCCTATGAGCACTGCACAGCCCCGCAAGCTATTCGTCACTACCGCCCTGCCCTACGCCAACGCAGCGTTCCACATTGGCCACATCATGGAATATATTCAGGCTGACATCTGGGTGCGGTTTCAGCGCATGCAAGGGCATGAAGTCAATTTCGTCGGCGCCGACGACGCGCACGGCGCACCGATCATGATCGCGGCGGAAAAAGCCGGCATCACCCCGCAGGAATTCGTGGCGAAGATCGCCGCCGGCCGCAAGCAATACCTTGATGGCTTCCATATCGGTTTCGACAACTGGCATTCCACCGATGGTCAGGAAAATCATGAATTGTCGCAAGACATTTACCGCAAGCTGAAGGCAGCCGGGTTCATTACGACCAAGACCGTCGAGCAATTCTACGACCCGGTCAAAAGCATGTTCCTGCCTGACCGATACATCAAGGGCGAGTGCCCGAAATGTGGCGCCAAGGATCAGTACGGCGATTCATGCGAGGTGTGCAGCGCAGTATACGCACCAATCGAATTGAAGAATCCGTACTCGACTCTGACTGGCGCGACGCCGGTAATGAAATCATCGGAACACTTTTTCTTCAAACTGTCGGATTCTCAATGCGTTGAGTTTCTGCGCGGCTGGGTCTTGGGCAATGTTGATGGCAAACCGCGCCTGCAATCCGAAGTCGCGAACAAGGCGAAGGAATGGCTGGAAGGCGAAGGCGGGCTTGGCGATTGGGATATCAGCCGCGATGCGCCGTATTTCGGGATTGAAATTCCGGATGCGCCGGGCAAGTATTTTTACGTGTGGCTCGATGCGCCGGTCGGTTACCTGGCGACGTTGAAGAATTATTTCGGCAAGATCGGGCGCGATTTCGACGCGTTCATGGCTGATCCGACGACCGAGCAAATTCACTTCATCGGCAAGGATATTACCTACTTCCACACGTTATTCTGGCCGGCGATGCTGAAATTCTCCGGCTACAAGGTGCCGGATAACGTGTACGTGCATGGCTTTTTGACCGTCTCGGGCGAAAAGATGTCGAAGTCGCGTGGCACTGGGCTTTCGCCGTTGCGTTATCTGGATCTCGGCATGAATCCGGAATGGTTGCGTTATTACATTGCGGCAAAGCTGAATGCGAAAGTGGAAGACGTCGATTTCAATCCGGAGGATTTTGTTGCGCGGGTGAATGCGGATTTGATCGGCAAGTATGTGAATATTGCGAGCCGCGCGGCAGGCTTTATTGCGAAGAAATTCGACGGCAAGGTGGTTACTGACTGGGCAACATCGGCCGATGCATTCATATCGAATCTGCGCAGTGTCGCGTCCGAAATTCACACACTGTACGACAGCCGCGAATACGGCAAAGCCTTGCGTACGATCATGGACCAGGCCGATACGATCAACGCCTACGTCGATGCCAACAAACCATGGGAATTAGCGAAAGATCCAAGCAAAGACGACCAGTTGCAGGAAGTATGCAGTCGACTACTGGAAGCATTCAGAATCCTGACGATTTATCTGAAACCGGTGTTGCCTGAACTGGCGAAAAATGTCGAAACCTTGTTGAATGTGGAATCGCTGCTGTGGACGCATGTCGATACGCCGTTGCCGAATGGGCACAAAGTGAATGCATATTCGCATTTGATGACACGGGTTGATCCGAAGATGTTGGATGCATTGTTTGAAGCGCCAGCTCAGACTGATGCTGCGGCAGCACCCCGGCCCTCCCCCTCCAAGGGGGAAGGTGAGAACGGCGGAGCGACAACAGCACTCGCTCCGGTAGACGGGATCGAAGCGCTCGCCCCGGAAATTAAAATTGACGATTTCACCAAAATCGATCTGCGCATCGCCAAGATCGTCAATTGCGAACACGTCGACGGTTCCGACAAGCTGCTGCGCCTGACGCTCGACGTCGGCGAAGGCCGCATGCGCAATGTATTCTCCGGCATCAAGTCGGCGTACCAACCGCAAGACCTGATCGGCAAGATGACGGTGATGGTTGCCAATCTCGCGCCGCGCAAGATGAAATTTGGCGTATCGGAAGGCATGGTACTGGCCGCCTCTTCCGCCGATGAAAAATCCAGCCCAGGCATTTACGTGCTTAATCCATGGCCCGGTGCCGAACCCGGGATGCGGGTTCGTTAATCAATGAATATCCTGATCCGCGAAGCAACTCTGGATGATGCGCCGCTGATAGCCGAATTGACGCGTGCGGCTTGGGCTAACCGGGTCGCCGTTACTTCCAGCGGCCATCGTGAAACTGCCGTGCACGTGGCGGAACAATTGCAAGAAGGCGGCGGATTTGTGTTGCTGGTGGACAACCAACCTGCGGGCTCGGTGCGCTGGCTCTCGCTCGATGCGGAACCGGAGATTTGGGAAATTCTGCGCATGGGCGTACTGGCTGACTATCGCGGCAACAATCTATCTCAGAATTTACTGGAAGCAATCATTCACCAGGCATTGACGTCCGGTGCCAGCGAACTGCGCCTTGGCGTGAGATCAGACCAGTCGCGCCTGCTCGATTTGTATGCGGCGTACGGATTCGAAGTAGCACCTGAACTGGAATACACGCACGCCAATCCCTTGGAACCGGCACCCACTGTCATGCGCAAACGAATCAAGAGTTAAACATTCCCGTTTTCGCGCAATGGGGATATAAATGGGAGATATATTTTCGGGCCCGATGCTCGGCATGATGCTGTCGGCCAGCGACTGACCGGCGCCTTCGGTTCGGCGCAAACCGCACTGCTGTGCCACCCGGCCTGCCCGACCTGCCATTCCCTTCGGCTCGATAGCCTGCATTCCTATTACTAAGTCGTCATACAAAAGAAACGATGGATTTGTAGGAGCAAGCCTTGCTCGCGATAGATTGCATGTGCTAACACCTATCGCGGGCAAGGCCCGCTCCTTCTATGATTCATGTCAAGAGGGTTTTGCAAATTCATCCATTCCCGTCCTTTGTCGGCTGGTGCGATGTCAAGGGCGGGGTATCCTTGACATCGCAACAGCCGACGTTACGCTGAACCTTGGTGTCAAGGCACGCTTTTCGCCTTGACACCGTACAGACTCGCCTTTGTTGTTGACGCTCTGCCGCCACATGCACCATCGCCGTTCAGTCCGATTGGCTGGGCCACGCAATCCGTTTGAAGCTCTCGGTCATCGTCTCGTGAGACCTCGCATCTCACCACCTTCTATCCGCCGGCTTTACTGCTCCAGCCCAATCCTGCATGCGCGCTGCGCTCAGGTGACCGTGATTCGAACAAGCCCCATCTACTAGCGGCGGTTGCCTATCGCAACCAGGAGCGGGCACGGGCTTGTTCACTTCAACTCGTTTTGCTTGACCTGCCTTTCGCCTTGCGTCGCTGCTGCGCCTATGCCGTCTTCATCACCGCGCCTTCCGGTATCACCCCATCCTTCACATACCGCCACAAGCCGATCGCCGGCTTGCGCGCCACCGCCACGATCGCAATGCGCTTGCCGCGCTTGTTCGGCCCGCTGCCTTGCGTGCGTTGCATGAACCAGTTCGCCAGCGCGCTGTCGGGCTGGTAGCGCAGCCACATCCACGCCATCTCGATCAACAAGGCGCGCACCCGCCGGTTGCCTTGTTTGCTGATGCCTTGATCGACCCGAGACTCGCCGCTGTCGTAGGGCTGCGGCACCAGGCCCACGCACGAGCCGACCTGGCGCCGGTTGCCGAAATCGCGCCAGAACAGTTCCAGCATCAGCCGCATCGCGCCCACCTCGCCGACGCCTTTGAGGCGTGTCAAACTCGCGATCCGTTCTTGCACCGGCGGCGGCAAGCGCTTGACCAGGCTCTTCTCCAGCGCCGCCAATTGCTGCTCCACCAGGGCCAGCCGCTCACACTCCCGGCTCAGCCTTTCCTGCGGCTCGGGGGCGATGGCCGTGCCGTCGTGGCACCGGACTTCGCCCTGCGCCAGCCGCTGGGCAAAGTCGCCTTCGACCGGGTCCCAGCAGCCCACCGTGCGCAGCAGCTTGCGCATGCGGTCGCGGTGCTGTCCACATTCCTTTTGCATTTCCCCCGGTCTCGCACCAGATGCCGCTGGGCTTCGGCTTGCGGCGAGGGCACCTGGATCACGTGCATCCGGTCCCGTTCGCCGCGCAGCCAGGCGCGCAGGCACGTCACCAGTTTGATCGCGTCGAGACGGTCGGTCTTGGCGCGCCGCGCGTGGCGCGCCACCGGGATGCTGGCCGGGTCGACCGCCAGCGCTTCGTATCCCAGGTCGACGAGCGCTCTGCCGATCCAGAAGGCGTCCTGGCCGGCTTCATACACCACCGCCACACGGCTGTGTTGCTCCAGCTGCCATTTGCGCTTCACTTCTTCGATCGTCGCCGCCGCGTGGGCAAGACGCTTGGGCGCTTCTGCATCCGAGACCGTATGAATGGCCGGCTTGTCTCGCTTGCCGTCGTGCAATGCGATCTTCCTGCTTCTGTTCGACAATTCCAGTACCACTGCCAAAACGGCTTCGTCCGGCGTAAAATTCTTGCGTTGAGTCGGTTGCATTGCGTTCTCCTTGAATGGTGGTTTGCACTTTCATTTTAGGAATCGATTTGCTTCCGGCTCTTCTTTTTTTCTCTTCTTTTTTTAAATCATAGGATCTACAAAAAATACCGCATAGGAATCACAATTAATTTTACCCAGTTACTTAGTTACCGCCTGCCTGGTTTTCGGTCTGCTCCAGTGCAGATCGTACTGATCATCGATCACGTCACGTAACTAATGGAGGCCCGACCGCATTCCACGGACTAAATCAGGAACAAGACGAGGTAGAATATGCGCTGACCTCCTCTTGTTACTAAATAAGCCATGATATTCAGCAAGCAATTCACGCAATACGAGTCCGAAATCACCAAGTTCATCAAGGAACTCAAGCAAAAAAATCCAAAACTGGAAGAGCAACAGCGCGAAGGCCGCGCCCTCCTGTGGGACAAAGCGCCAATCGATCTCGACCAGCGCGATCGCGCGAAAGACTCTCGCGTACCGCAACAAGCCTACGTATATCAAAACAAGCACTAAGTCATGACAACGATGCCGGCGCAGTTGCCGTCGGGCGCGCCCGAGGGGCAACCCGATACGACGCCGAACGTGATCGATGGCGTCGCGTATGCCAAGCTGTACGGCGAACCGTTGTTCCGGATGCCGACGGATTTGTATATCCCACCGGATGCGTTAGAAGTGTTCCTGGAAGCATTCGAAGGCCCGCTCGATTTGCTGCTGTATCTGATCCGAAAACAAAACTTCAACATCCTCGACATTCCGATGGCGCAAGTGACCTTGCAATATCTGGACTACGTCGAGCAGATCCGCGTGCACAATCTGGAACTGGCGGCAGAATATCTGTTAATGGCCGCGATGCTGATTGAGATTAAGTCGCGCATGCTGTTGCCAGTCAAAAAAGTCGATAACGGCGAGGAAGCATCCGATCCGCGCGCCGAACTGGTACGCCGTCTGCTCGAATATGAACAGATGAAACTGGCTGCGCAGCAAATCGACGCCCTGCCGCAACTGGGCCGCGACTATGTCCGCACACAAATTTATATAGAACAAAGCATTGTCACGCGTTGGCCCGAAGTCCAGGCAATCGACTTGCAAAGCGCTTGGGCCGATGTGTTGAAACGCGCAAAACTGACTGCGCATCACACCATCAGCCGCGAAGAATTATCGGTGCGCGCGCATATGACAGGCATCTTGCGTCGCCTGCAATCGACCAAGTTTGTCGAGTTTGCCGACCTGTTCGACTCTTCACGCGGCGTGCCGGTGTTGGTCGTCAACTTTGTCGCACTGCTCGAACTAGCGAAAGAAACGCTGATCGAAATTACGCAAGCCGAAGCCTTCGCACCGATTTATGTGCGTCTGGCATACGCACCGAGCTAATTCCTCATCCCATCCACTTTTTCTGGCTATCAACCCTTCTTTCGACCATTCTGATGTGCGTAGGCAGAATGGCCGATTGCATGACAACACCAAGGCAGTTTCATGAAAATCATCTCTTCCATCGATGAATTGCGCGACCAGTTGCGCGGACAATTGCGTACCGCATTCGTGCCGACCATGGGCAATTTACACGAAGGCCATTTGTCGCTGATGCGATTGGCACGCAAGCATGGCGATCCGATCGTCGCATCGATCTTCGTCAATCGTCTGCAATTCGGTCCGAATGAGGATTTCGATAAATATCCGCGCACTTTCCAAGCCGATGTCGAAAAGCTGGAAAAAGAAGGCGTGTATGTCTTGTTTGCGCCGACGGAAAAAGATCTCTATCCGGAGCCGCAGGAATTCCGCGTGCGTCCGCCGGACGATCTCGGTAACACACTGGAAGGCGAATTCCGCCCTGGATTCTTTACCGGCGTCACCACCGTCGTATTGAAGCTGTTCTCCTGCGTGCAGCCGCGTGTCGCGATCTTCGGCAAAAAGGATTATCAGCAGCTCATGATTGTACGCAACATGTCGAAACAGTTTGCGCTGCCAACCGAAATCATCGCAGCCGAAACCTATCGTGCCGACGATGGTCTCGCGCTGTCGTCACGCAACGGCTACCTGTCGGAAGCGGAACGCGCCGAAGCGCCGGCACTATTCCAAGCCCTGAATCAAGTAGCAAACGAAGTGCGCTCCGGTCATCTCGACATTTCGAAACTGGAGAAAAAAGCGATGCGTCAACTCGCCGAGCGCGGCTGGAAACCCGACTACATATCGATACGCAAGCGCGTCGATTTGCAACCGCCTTCGGCCGGCGATCTGGCGCAAGGTGCGCAACTAGTGGTACTGGCCGCCGCTAAACTCGGCATCACGCGCTTGATCGACAATCTCGAAATCTGACCAGCGCAATGCTGGAAATCACTGCAGCAACGGATATGCGGCGCTGGATGCGGAAGTGGTGGTTAGCGTGCAGCGCAAGCGTCTTGCTGCCGCTCTGGCCGGTATCTGCGTCAGCTGCGTTATCCGTCGTGGACGATACAAAACATGCGGTAACGCTTGCAGCGCCAGCCCAGCGCATCGTCAGCCTGGCACCGCATGCGACCGAGTTGATCTTCGCAGCCGGTGCCGGCGCCAAACTGGTTGGCGTCAGCGAATACAGCGATTACCCGCCGCAGGCCAAGCGCATTGCATCGATAGGCGGCTCCGGCATGCTGGATCTGGAACGCATCATCGCACTCAAGCCCATAGGGTTATACACAAATATGAAACTCAATTTTATTCCCGTAACATCTGC
>CBINHE010000118.1:0-11078 GCA_966250375.1 uncultured Oxalobacteraceae bacterium | reverse complement strand
TGAAAATCATCACAACGCCGATCATTTAGTCATTTCGGAAATTTGCACCAGAACCGCATTTTCAATCTGGAATGAGGTCGCCGGTGTAGACAATATCCTGTAATCGCACTATTTTCGTTACCGAATCGAGACGATTTCGTCTCGATTTCCATTGGTCGACTTTTCGATTCAGCAAGTTGACAGTGCCATCGTCAGGGCTAACCGGTATAAACTTTGCGCAATAGCCACGCTTGATCAATTGCCGCGCAGCCTCACCGTGCTGGCTTGGAAAGCGCGGCAAAACCGGCGACCTCGTTTCGACAGCATGGTGAGCAGATGCGGATATTGTTAGTGGAAGATGACAAAATGATCGGCGATGCGGTTCGCACGTCGCTTCGGCAGGACGGCTACGTCGTGGACTGGGTGCGTGATGGCCATGCGGCGGAGACAGCTCTGTCGCATGAGCATTTTGATTTGGCGCTACTTGATCTCGGCTTGCCGGGCAAGGACGGCATTGCAGTGTTGTGCAGTCTGCGTACTCGCAAACAGGGTTTGCCGGTAATCATCATCACGGCGCGGGATGGCATCGAAGAGCGGATCAAGGGTTTGGATGCCGGTGCCGATGATTATGTGGTCAAGCCATTTGACCTGGACGAGCTGGCGGCACGTATTCGGTCGGCGCTGCGCCGCAGCGCGGGGCATGCGGCGCCGGAAATGGAAATTCACAGCGTGCGCATCAACCCGGCCAGCAGGGAAGTGAAGCGCGACGGCCACCCGGTCGTGTTGTCGGCACGCGAATATGCGCTCGTGGAAGCATTGATGGCGCGGCCCGGCACTATCCTTTCGCGCGCGCAGCTGGAAGAACGGATGTACGGCTGGGGCGAAGAGGTGGAAAGCAACGCGGTCGAAGTGCATATCCATGCAGTGCGGCGCAAGCTCGGCACGGAATTCATCCAGAATATGCGCGGCGTCGGTTATTTCATCCCGAAAGCGGAGCAGGCGTCATGACATCAATCCGCACCAGGCTTTCGGTATTTCTTCTGCTGGCGGCAATGCTGACCGCGTTCGGGATCGGCGTGGTCACCTACCGGCACACACTGAAGGAAAACGAAGAGCTGTTCGACTACCAGTTGCGGCAAATCGCCCTGTCGCTGCGCGATCAGGGCGTGGTTGTCAATCCGTATTCCTACTCGAACGAAGATGCATTGGATGTCGTGGTGCAGATATGGACCAGCAACGGCGCCATGCTCTATCTGTCGCGCCCGGGCGATCCCTTGTTCAATCGTGCGACGCTGGGATTCACCGATGTCGTTGCGGGCAACAGACGCTGGCGGGTCTATAGCCTGGCCGCCAGGGATCGCATCATCCAGGTCGCGCAGCCGCTGGAATTGCGGCGCGACCTGGCTGCCGATGCGGCACTCCGCAGTCTTGCGCCGTTGCTCGCGTTCGCGCCGCTGATGGCGCTTTTGATCTGGTGGCTGGTCGGCAGTTCATTGTCGCCGCTGCAGCGGCTGGCGAGGGAAGTCGGGCAGCGCGATGCGCGTAGTCTCGATGAAGTCTCGGAGACGGATTTGACGAATGAAATCGCACCGCTGGTCAAGGCATTGAATTCCCTTCTGAGCAGGCTCAAACGCGCCTTCTCCAGCCAGCGCGCCTTTGTCGCCGACGCCGCGCACGAGTTGCGTTCGCCGTTGACCGCGCTGAAATTGCAGTTGCAACTGCTGGCCCGCGCGCCAGATGAAGCGGCGAAGGCCGATGCGCTGGGCAAGCTGCATGACGGCGTGGACCGCGCCACGCATTTAATCGAGCAGTTGCTGACCGCGGCACAGACCGATCCCAACGATGCGATGGTGCAACTGCAATCGACCGATCTGGCCGAATTGACGCGTCAAACCATCGCTGAAGTATTTACGTTTGCGCAGACTCGGCATATCGCGCTCGAATTGGACGCGCCCGAGCATCTGCAAATAGCGGCCGATCCGGCCCGGCTGCGCATCCTCGCGCGCAATTTGCTCGACAATGCGATTCGGTATACACCGGAGGGCGGATCGGTCCATGTGCAGGTGGCGACGGATGCCGACCGGGTCTTGCTCGTCATCGAAGATTCCGGCCCGGGTATCGCTGCGAGTGACCGGCAGCGCGTGTTCGACCGTTTCTACCGCGGGCAGGGGAACCAACAGAGCGGCAGCGGCCTCGGGTTGTCGATCGTCAAGAACATCGCCGAGCAGCATGGCGCCGGCGTCGAACTCGATACGTCGCGGTTTGGCGGACTCAAGGTGTGCGTGATGTTTTTGCGCCCCCCCGGATCCGGGCTCGCGCAACCTTAAGTCTGGCTTAAGTTTCCGCTTCTATTCTTGGATCGTACGGTAATCCCGATCCAACTCTTTAGAAGAGAAACGACATGAAAATCAAATCGCTCACACTCGCGCTCGCTGCTGCGGGCGTTATCGCCGGCAGCGCCGGCGCGGTCACCTGGAATCCCGCGGAGTGGTTCAAGCAACCCGCGCCGGTCGCGCAAGCCGCTGCGCAACCTGCACCGGCAGCCGCATTGCCCGCTGCACCAATCGGCCCGGTCACCGCGCCCAACTATCGCGCGATCGTCGAACGCTATGGCCCCGCAGTCGTCGGCATCACCACGCAGGGCATGGCCAAGACCAGCATGGATGGCATCGACAATGGTGACAATGGTTTGCCCGATGATCCATTTTTCAAGTTCTTCCGCGGCTTGCCCGGATTTGGCGGCAGCATGCCGCGTGGCGCGGTGCCGGTGCGTGGACTCGGCTCGGGCTTTATCGTGAGCCAGGATGGCTTGATTCTCACCAACGCGCACGTGGTGCGCGATGCCGATGAAGTGGTCGTGAAATTGAGCGACCGGCGGGAATACAAGGCGAAAGTATTAGGCAGCGACAAGGCTACCGATGTCGCGATCCTGAAAATCAATGCCGGCAATCTGCCAATCGTGAGTCTCGGCAATCCGAACCAGCTCGGCGTCGGCGATTATGTGCTCGCCATCGGCTCGCCATTCGGCTTTGAGCAAAGCGTCACCGCCGGCATCGTCAGTGCCAAGGGACGCTCGCTGCCGGGCGACGGCTACGTGCCTTTTATCCAGACCGATGTTGCGGTCAACCCCGGCAATTCCGGCGGCCCGTTGTTTGACGTGAATGGCGCCGTGATAGGAATCAATTCGCAGATCTATAGCCAGACCGGCGGTTACCAAGGCGTGTCGTTCGCCATCCCGATTGATGTGGCATTGCATGTCAAGGACCAGATCATGAAGACCGGGAAGGTGGTGCATGCGCGTCTGGGTGTGACGATACAGGAACTGAGTCAGCCGCTGGCCGAATCGTTCGGCTTGACGCGACTCGATGGCGCGCTGGTATCGAGCGTCACGCCGGGCAGCCCGGCAGCCAAGGCCGGCGTCGAACCGGGCGATGTCATCCTCAAGTACAACGGCCAGCTGATCACGCGGTCGGGCGATTTGCCGGCGCTGGTCGGATTGGGCAAGCCGGGCGACAAGGCGACGCTTGAAGTATGGCGCGCCGGCAATAAGCGCGACCTTTCCACGACCTTGAGCGAAGCAAAGGAGTTCGCTGCTGCGGATGATGATTCCGGCACAAATAATGGTCACCAAGGCAAGCTCGGCGTCGCAGTGCGGCCATTGACGCCCGAAGAAAAACAGGATGCCCATATCGCTTCTGGTGTCGTGGTGCAACAAGTCGGCGGCGCGGCGGCGCGGGCAGGGATTGAAGCGGGCGACGTGATCGTATCGATCAACGGCACACCGGTCAGATCGGTGGCGCAGTTGCAGTCGCTGGTTTCAAAAGAGCGCAAGCATCTGGCGTTGCTGATACAGCGCGGTGACGAGAAGATTTTCATTCCTGTCGCGCTGGGTTGATGCTTGGCTGGTTTCGCCGGCAACGTCCAAGGGCACTGTCAACTTGCTGAATCGAAAAGTCGACCAATGGAAATCGAGACGAAATCGTCTCGATTCGGTAACGAAAATAGTGTGATTACAGGATATTGTCTACACCGGCGACCTCATTCCAGATTGAAAATGCCTGATTGCGGACGCGCCGATACTGCGCCGCCGCCAGGCGGTTGCGCTGACACCGGAACACATTGTTGATCGGGCCGTGCGCTGACAAAAAGCGTTGCGCATGTCCTGGTGATTTGAAGCGCCGCATTTGCCGTTCGCGCTGTCGTGTCGGCTGGTGTGAGAGCTCGGCCCGGTTGTTGAGGCCCTTGTGTTGCCGATGTTCGACGCCCGGCATGATCTGCGTCTTCGCCGCCGCGTAGTTTTTCAGTTTGTCGGTGATCAACACGCGCGGCACATACCGCAGGTTCTTGAGTAACTGTTGGAAGAAGCGTTTGGCGGCCTGCCGGTTGCGCCTCTTTTGCACCAGCACGTCGAGCGCATGCCCGTCCTGATCAACGGCGCGCCACAGATAAAAGTACTTGCCCTTGATGGTCAGCACCACCTCGTCCAGATGCCATTTGTCGCCGCGTCTGGGTTGCCGCCGGCGCAGCGCGTTGGCATACCGCTGGCCAAATTTCAAAGTCCATTGACGGATCGTCTCGTAGGTGACAATGACGCCGCGACTGGCCATCAATTCCTCAATGTCGCGAAAGCTCAGCGAAAATCGGAAGTAGAGCCATACGACGTAGCTGATAATCTCGGCAGGATAACGGAAACCGTTATAGATGTTGGGATTTGGCATCCTGCAATTTTACAAAAAACGAAGGCACGCATTAAGTTGACAGTGCCATTCGCGCTAATAGTGCGTGATAGATAATCACCTTGCTGGACTTCCAAGATACGGTTTCACGCGCCATTCAATCCCATCAAGAATAATTCCGCCGCTGCATACCGGTCACCGATCCACATCCGCCATCACAAAATCAATGCTGCCGAGGATAGCAATCAGATCGGCCACCATCAGCCCGCGGCTGAGCAGTGGAATCGTTTGCAGATGCGGAAACGAAGGCGTGCGGATGCGTACCCGATAGGGCATGGTGCCGCCGTCGCTGATCAGGTAATAACCGTTGATGCCCTTGGTGGCCTCGATACTGACAATCGCTTCGCCACGCGGTATCACCGGCCCCCAGCTGACGTTCAGGAAATGCGCGATCAGGGTCTCGATGTCGTGCAGGGTGCGTTCCTTGCGCGGCGGCGTCGTGAGCGGATGATCCGCCTTGTACGGGCCGGCCGGCATATGGTTCATGCACTGTTCGATGATGCGCAGGCTTTGGCGCATTTCTTCGACGCGCACGGCGCAGCGGTCGTAGCAATCGCCATGCACGCCGGTGGGGATATCGAATTCGAACTGCTCGTAGCCTGAGTATGGCCTGCGCTTGCGGAGGTCCCAGTCGAAACCGCAGGCGCGCAGGTTGGGCCCGGTCACGCCCCACTCGATTGCCTCGTCCACCGTGGTGCTGCCCACGCCACGGGTGCGTGCCTGCAGGATGCGATTGCCCAGCGCGATCTTGTCGTATTCCGCGAGCCGGCGCGGCATATAGTCGAGGAAATCGCGCATCAGCCGGTCCCAGCCGCTGGGCAAATCCTGCGCCACGCCGCCGATGCGGAACCAGCTCGGATGCATGCGAGCGCCGCAGACGGCCTGGACGATATCGTATATCCGTTCGCGGTCGTTAAACATGTAGAACACCGGCGACAGTGCTCCCAGGTCTTGCGCGAAGGTGCCGTAGAACACCAGGTGGCTCGCGATGCGGAACAACTCGGCCATCATCACGCGGATGACCTTCACCCGGTCCGGCACTTCGATACCGGCCAGCTTTTCCACCGCCAGTACATACGGCAGGTTGTTCATTACCCCGCCCAGATAATCGACACGGTCGGTGTAGGGAATATAGGTATGCCAAGTCTGGCGCTCGCCCATTTTTTCTGCGGCACGGTGGTGGTAGCCGATATCGGGGACGGCATCGATGATTTCTTCGCCATCGAGCTGCAGCACGATGCGGAACACGCCATGCACGCTGGGATGGTTCGGACCCAGATTGAGGAACATGAAGTCGGACTCGTCGTGCGAACGCCGCATTCCCCATTCTTCCGGGTGAAAGCGCAGCGCTTCCTGCTCGGCTTCTTCCCTGTCCTCGGGCAGGCGAAACGCTTCCATCTCGGTGGCGCGGGCGGGATAGTCCTTGCGCAGCGGATGGCCTTGCCAGGTCGGCGGCATCAGGATGCGTCGCAGATGCGGATGGCCTTCAATGCGGATGCCGAACATGTCCCACAACTCACGCTCATACCAATTGGCGGCGGGCCAGATATCGGTCACCGTGGGCATCACCGCGTCGTCAGCGGCAAGCGCGACCTTGATACGGATATCGGCGTTGCGTTCGAACGACAGCAGGTGATAGAAAACCGTGAAATCACTGGCTGGTTGGTCTTGGCGGTGAGCGCGGACACGCTCGTCGATGGCGCTGAGGTCGTACAGCATGCGGTAGGGTTGCGCGGTATCCCGCTGCAGGTAACGCAGGATGTCGCGCACCTGATCCCTGGCGACCCACAGCGTGGGAATGCCATCCCGGGTTTCCTGGATGGCGGCTATCGCCGTACCGGGCCGGTTCTGCAATTCCTGGACGATAATCGGTGAGGGTATATCCATGTCGGGTGCTGCGGCGATTTCATCATTCGAGGGCGTCTCATTCATGTGACTCACCTGATGATGTCGTCCAACCATTCGGTCAAATCTGATCGGGGGACCGCAGCACGGTCTCCCGCACTCTCTCGGCTCTTTTGATGTCCCGCTGCGACGGCCGGTCCGGCTTCTCCACACCCTGCGGGCCGATGACCCAACTCAGCGGGCGCTGCTCCTTGCCGATGGCATCCTGCAGCAGGTTCAGACCTTCAAGGAAGGTGTCGGGGCGTGGCGGGCAGCCGGGCACATAAACGTCTACCGGAAGGAATTTATCGACGCCCTGGACCACGCTGTAGACATCGTACATGCCGCCGGAATTGGCGCAGGAACCCATCGAGATGACCCAGCGCGGTTCCAGCATCTGATCATAGAGGCGCTGCAACACCGGCGCCATCTTGATGAACACGGTGCCGGACACCACAATCAGATCGGCCTCGCGCGGCGTGGCGCGAATCACCTCGGCGCCAAAGCGGGCAATATCGTACTTGCTGGTGAAGCTGGTGGCCATTTCGACATAGCAGCACGAGAGGCCGAAGTTGTAAGGCCAGACGGAATTCTTGCGGCCCCAGGCGACCAGATCCTGCAAGCGTGTCAGCACCACGCTGCGGCGCACGGCGTCTTCCATACGGCCGCTGTCTTGGTCTGATGGGCCCTCAGGCTTTGCCTTGCTTAACCACCATCGCATCGTTCGATCCCTTTCCATGATGGGGAATGCGCTTTCTCCCGCCCCAGTCCAATGCCCCCAGCCGCCACAAGTAGGCCAGCGCAACGAGCAGAATACCGATAAAGACAAGCGCTTCGATGTAGCCGGCCCAGCCTGCTTCGCGTAAAGCGATGGCCCAGGCGAAAAGGAACAGGGCTTCCACGTCGAAGATCACGAAGAACATGGCGATCAGGTAAAACCTGACAGACAGGCGCAGCCGCGCAGAGCCTACCGGGACAATGCCCGACTCGAACGGCTCATCCGCTGCCCGCGCTGTATGGCGTTCCCCGGCGATGTAGGAAAGCCCCATGATTCCCGCCATCAGAACGACGACGAGAAAGAAATAAACTACCAGAGGCCAAAGGCTAACCGCTTGTATTGATGACACATTCAACGATCCGTTCCTTTCGCCTGATTTTTTAACCCGATTTCACAATGTAAGGTAGCCTGCCGTCCGCGACTATCGGGAATTCTTGATGGTTGTTGTAGGGAGTGTTTGACTAGAAGTGGCCCCGGAAATTCGGACAGTAGGATAAGTGGTTGCTTTGCTTCACAATCCCGGCTGCAAGGCCGAATACAGGAGCAAGAGCATGACCAAGAGAACAAGACGGAACCACTCAGGCAGTTTCAAGGCGAAAGTGGCTTTGGCGGCGCTACGAGGCGATAAGACGCTGACCGAGATCGCGCAGCATTATGAGGTGCATCCGAACCAGGTAACCGAATGGAAGCGGCAACTGTTGGAACGCGCCGCAGAGGTGTTTGACGGCGGTTCCGGTGCCGTCAAGGCCGATAACGAGCCGGACATCAAGACGCTGCATGCCAAGATTGGACAATTGGCATTGGAGAATGATTTTTTAAGCGGCGCGCTCACCAAGGCGGGATTGCTGAGCGCAAAGAAATGATCGATCGCCCCCAGGATCTGCCGGTGCCCCGGCAATGCCGGATTCTGTCGCTGGCGCGCCCGACGGCGTACTACCAGCCGCAGGAAGCCAGTGAAGCGGATTTGGCGCTGATGCGCCGGATCGATGAACTGCACCTGGAGTATCCGTTTGCCGGCGGCCGCATGCTGCGCGACATGCTCAAGCGGGAGAGTCATCAGATCGGTCGCAAGCATGTGGCCACGTTGATGAAGAAGATGGGCATCGAAGCGCTGTACAAGAAGCCCAACACCAGCCGCCGTCATCCCGCGCATCCGATCTATCCCTAGCTGTTGCGCAACATGGAAATTACGGGCCCCAATCACGTGTTCGCAGCGGACATCACGTACATCCCGATGAAACGCGGCTTCGTGTACTTGTTCGCGGTGATGGACTGGGCCAGCCGGCGCGTGCTGTCATGGCGACTGTCAAACACGCTGACGACGGATTTTTGCATCGAGGCGGTGCAGGAAGCGATTCACCACTACGGCCGGCCCGCGATCTTTAATACCGATCAGGGCAGCCAGTTCACCAGTCTCGAATTCACGCAACTGCTCAAGGACCACGGCATTGCCATCAGCATGGACGGCAAGGGATGCTGGCGCGACAACGTGTTCGTCGAGCGGTTGTGGAAGTCGATCAAGTACGAGGAGGTGTACCTGCGCGCTTACGAGACGGTGAGCGCGGCGCGCAGTGGCATCGGGCGCTATCTGGCGTTCTACAACAGCCGGCGTCCGCACAGCGCGCTTGACGGCAGCATGCCGGATGCGTTCTACTTCGCCAATCTGCCCGCTCTGGAACAGGCGGCGTAGATGGCAGGCCGGGTTACCCACCGCGCCGCACGCTCTTGCCCTGCGCATGGGGCGGCGAGCGGCGCCGTGGATAACCCTACATCCGCAAAGCCCCACTTAACGAAGTCAAATTCGTGTCCAACCAAACGAGGCCACTTCTGGTGCAGTATTTTGGAGCAAAAGCCAACAGCTTGCGATCAACAGGCAACAGGCTATACGGGGGATTCATTTTGGGCTATCTGCGATGCCGCTCCATGCGTGGAAAACCCGAATCCCTCCAATCCGGACAAGCCCTTGAGCTGTCAGTGCCGTGTGCAGAATACGCCGTTTGTGGGCTTGGGCAGTTGCACCGGCGTCAATGGAGGGATCATGTCAAGCTTTCCGCTATGGGCATGGGATTTTAAAAGGAACACCTACCCATTTCCCATGCCTGGCTATGAATACGTACAGGGTGCATGTGCTCCGTTGAAATCCGATCCATTGCCGCCGAAATGGAAATAAAAGAAACCGCGCCGCTCTGCGGAGGTGAGTCGCTCACGAACCAGGGTGGTTATTTGCTTAGGTTGCGAAGCTCGTCTTGCAGCCAGTGCCATGCGTTTTGGCTGCTCAAGGCGCATCGAATTCCAGATTGAAACGCACTGGAAAAGGTTGGCTGTATTGAACTTTTCCAGCATCACCAGCGGCACGGCGCAAATTTCTGCATCGCAGAATCGACTTAACAATCAGGGGGATTTGCACCATGTTGATATATTGCCCAAAGCATGTATGCATGCCAAAACCGAAATGCATGTACTGATAGTCAGGGCGGTCCAAACGGAAGGATTTTGGATTTTTCAATTCACGTCCATCCAGCATGGCGGATTGCGTAGCCACCAGTATTTTGGTCCCTTTAGGTATTTTTTTAGAGCGGAAACTACCGCTTGCAATCACGTAATCTGCTGTTGCCTCGCGAAACACGCCTGCGCCGAAGCTGTTCAGGCGCAAAGTTTCTAACACATACTTGCGCAAAGTTTCGTCATCGTCCGCTAACGCAGCTTGTTGTGCGCCAGCCAGTAACTCGGGGTGATCGAGCAGGTAGTCCAGAACGAGTACCGCACATTTAGACGTGGTAGGTACCAGGCCGATAATAATCCCAATCAGGTTGTTACGAATATCCAAGTCAGTCATTCCGGGCGTGCCCGCCTTTTGAAGCTTGAGGCACCGGCCGATTACGTCATCCTTTTCCTCTCCCGATTCTGCTTGCTGCTTTCGCATTGCCACCAGTTGATCCAGATAAGCACGTGTTTTAGCGGCATTATTTATCGCGGCATCATCAACCTCTTTTGGATTGCCGGGATAAAAAAGGTAGTGAAACATGCTACTGGTCCACTCAAATAATTTTTCCTGTGATGGCCCTGGCACACCAAGATAACTGGCGCTAAATAAACAAGGCACTACGCTGGTGAGCTCGCTGACGATTTCCATCTTGCCGTTGGATTTGGCCACAATCGCATTCGCAAATTTTTCCACCATCGGTGCGACGATCTGTTTAACGTCGTCTCGGCGAACCACAATTCGCATGTTGGAAACATCCCGCGTATAAGTCGGGGTGTCATTCATGCCAAGGAAAAAATTCGCGCCATTAGTGATCGTGCCCATCTTTTCCGCATAAGGCACGGCTAACACATCGGGGCGGGACAGCGCCTCTTGCACATCGCTAAAACGGGTAATCAGGGCAAATTCTTTTAATACCAAATTGGGTTTGAGTGTCCGCAGAATTGCAAAAACAAGGGGCGTGTTATTAGCGGCCCAAGCTTTAATTCGTGTTGAGATGTCGGTCAATTTTGCTCCCTTATTATTAATAAGACTTACTCAAAAAGCGTTTCGCAAAGTGGTTCTCTGATCAGGCCAACAATGCTTAAGTAGTCATGCAAAAGAAACGGTGAATTTGCAGGAGTGGGCCTCCCTTGCAGGGCGCATTTTGGCTTGCAAGCGCCAATGCGTCCAGCACGGGAGGCCCGCGCCTGCAAAAAATGCCGGGGGAAATCCCCAT
>CBINHE010000117.1:0-11190 GCA_966250375.1 uncultured Oxalobacteraceae bacterium | reverse complement strand
GTGCCTCGTGGGGGGGAAACATTGTTCCACAAGCTTGGATTGTCGGTGGTGCCGAAGAAGGGGAGTGCTCTTTACTTCGAATATTGCAATAGCCTGGGTCAACTTGATCCTATGACTCTGCACGGAGGCGCGCCTGTTATCGAAGGGGAGAAGTGGGTCGCCACCAAGTGGATGCGCTACCGCCCTTACCGCTGAACGACAGCAGGCAAGACACATGACTCACCATTTCACAATTGTTGAGCATGTGTGGAGCCTTATCTGCCTAGTATGTAACCATCCTGTCTGAACACACCCATACACAGAGGGGCGCTTATGTATAAGCCGAGCATCGCCATTGTCTGCATGATCAGGGACCCTGCTCCTTCCATCAAGACCTGGATCGATTATCACTTGCAGCAGGTCGATCGCATATTTTTTTATCTTGACGAACCGGGCGATGGCGACGAAGAACTGCTCTCGGGAATTCCGGGGGTGCAGGTTTTTTCCGGCGACAGGGGCTGCATGATGCTCGGCGCAAACCGTAACCTCGAGCGTCAGGATGCCATCGTAACGCGCGCTATTGAACAATGCAGAAAAGAGGGCATCGACTGGCTGATCCACATCGATAGCGACGAGCTGATGTGGTCGCCGAAAAAATTTTTGCGAGACTATTTCGCCGAGATGGACGCGGATGTCAGTGCAGTGTCGTTTTGCAATCATGAAGTAGTGTCCCGCTTTGAAGAGACCAACGACTGCTTCAAGGATTTTCGCCTGTTCAAGCGGAATTCCAGCAACTGCGGGGAGAGCTGGTATCGCGAAAAATATGGCCACTTCTTCTGCGCTTACGGTAACGGAAAGTCGGCGGTCAGGATCGCTCAAGTGGATAAGGCGTCCGGTCCTCATTGTTTCGTGGTCAAAGCAGGCAGGCAGCACGATGAATGCGACGCTGTCTGCGTTCTGCATTACCCTTGCCCGACTTATCGGGACTGGTTCAAGAAATATGAACAGTTGGGCGATTTCTCCGATTATTGGCGGGATGACATCACGAACCCTATAACCTTCAAGTTCCACTGCGAAAGCCGGGATGCGTATTTGCTCGCGAGACGGGAGCTTGACTGGAAAATTGCGGAAGACTTTTACAAGTCCAGGATTTTCTCTGATGAGGATGTTCAGCGCATGCTGAATATGGGCGCGGTATTCTGGGCGGACCCCTTGGCGGACCTTGCCAGGTTGGGACCGATGCGTCCGGCCGCGACTCAGCCGCCGCTGCTTGCCGGCGGCGTGGAAAATGAGGGGAGTCTCGGCGCGCATGTCGCCGTCCAGGATGGAAAAAGGCAAAACAAATCAGAACCCAGCATTGCAATCGTCAGCACGATCAAAGATCCCGGGCCAGCCATCAAGACATGGATCAGCCATCATCTGCGACAGGTCGATCGAATATTCCTGTACCTTGATGAGCCGGGAAACGATGACGAGGCGCTTGTTTCCGGAACTCCCGGCGTGACGGTTTTCCCTGGCGATCAGAGCAGTTCCTTGCGCGGCATGAACCGCCTGATCGAGGCCCAGGAGGCGAATGTGGCGCATGCGCTTGAACAATGCAGGAGAGAAGGCATCGACTGGCTGCTCCACATCGATGGCAACGAATTGCTCTGGTCGCCGGGAATGCCTTTCCGGCGCTATCTTTCCGCACTGGAGGGTGACATCGGTTCGGTGTTGTTTTTGAATCATGAAGTGGTTAGCCAGTTCGACGATGTCGATGACTGCTTCAAGCAATTACGTTTGTTCAAACGGAATAGCAGCAGGGGCGAGGTGGACTGGTTAACGAAGAGGGGCGGGACGCTCTTCCATGCCTATGCCAACGGAAAATCCATGGTCAGAGTCGCGGATGCGGAAAGCGCGGACTGGGCCCATTCGTTCAAGCTGAAAGCAGGCCGGGTACATCACGAAAGCGAAACCACCGTCGCCGTACTGCATTACATGTGCCCCACGTATTCCCAGTGGCTCAAGCATTATCGGCAAATGGGGGACTTTTCCAACTACTGGCGCGAAGACCGGCGTTTTCCCATAACGGAAAATTTCCACTTGCAAAGCAGGGATGCCTACTTGCTTGCGAGACGAAAACTCGACTGGAAGATTGCGGAGGATTTTTATAAGTCGCAGCTTTTAGAGCAGGGTGATGTCGAACGCTTGTTGAATATGGGGGCGGTATTTTGGGTGGATCCTTTGGCGGATACTGCGAAATTTTGTCAACCTGCTTAGAGCGGATTTTCCCGGGATATAGAGGGCGAGCGGAATCTCTTTGGGACGCATTGCGTTGTTGCTCCTCCCTTGCAGGGTATTGGTATCTACACCTCTTTGCAATGCATGAAAGCGCCCCGCAGGCGGGAGAGGATTGGGGGCGAAGCAGGGAATTCGGACAGCCTGCAAGGGAGGGTGTTCGTCAAGGGAATCTCTCTTGCTTTTCTCCGGACGCACGTTAAGTTGACACGTATGCCCGCTTGCGGGAGAAGGCGCTTTCCAGTGCTCTTTGCAATGCCATGAATGCTCCCTCTCCCGCAGGCGGGAGAGGGCTGGGGTGAGGGTGACTGTCAAGGCCGCTTCTCTTGCGATCACCCTCAAAGCAGTGCTTTGGTCTCCAACCCTCTCCCGCCTGCAGGAGAAGGGCGCCGAGCACACCCGCAAACTTGCGGATAAACCTCAGCCCGCAGGAGGAGGAAGAAGAAGGCGCTTTTCTGTGCGCTTTGCAAAGAGGCGTAGATACCGATGCATGCAGGGCACGTACCGCCCGATCCATCGTGGACAGTTGCAGTGCTTCGACTCGGCAAGCATTCTTGATGATGTCGAACAGCATTTCTACCTCCCAGCGCGCACGATACCAATCGATCAATTCGATGACGTCGTGCGCAGTGGCGGCGTCCCGGTTCATGAACAAGCACCATATTCAGGCGCGGCAAGGACGCGGTCGCGTTGGAACAGGTCCATACATGAGTGGCAAAACGCTGGCATATGCCCCTTTTTCATGTTCAATTTTGTCTTTTATGCAAGTCCTTTGGAGAGAATTGTTGAAATTTCAATTTCTTCGGCATGGCAGAATCTGCAACATTATTATTTTTATAAAATTCCCATAATTCTTGATGAAAATCAATGCAGTCTCATAAATAGGGTATTGCCGCCCAAGCGATCTCAAAGGGGATGGAATGCATCAACAAGAAATTACCAAGGACGCCTTTTTCTGGGCGTTGCAAGGACTTTGTGCACTGCACCGAAAGCCTTTTTCGGCTGAACTGGCACAACAACAGCTGGCTGCGCCCTATACGATCGACTCCCTGATCCGTGCCGCGCAAGATTACGGCTTCCATGTAGTCCTGCGCAAAGCCAAACCAGAAAAACTGCACAAAGAATCTTTTCCTCTAATCGTCTGGTTAAATCCGAAGTCCATGACGCCATCGGAAGCGGCATCTCCCGTCGAGGCTCAATGCGCCGAGAATGACCAGAGCAAGCACGCCATCCCGGCGCTGCTCCTGCAAGCCGATGCCGCCAATGTGCTGATCATCGAATCAGGCGACGCCACTCCCTGCACCATCACACTGACCGAATTCAATCTACGCTATCTCGGCCGCATCGCCCGCGTCACGCCTAAAGCCGATGCCGCCGCAGATCCCGATAGCGAAGCCGAAGCCCGGCAGGCACGCAAATTCGGATTCAACTGGTTTGTTCCTGAACTGCTCAAACATAAAAAGCTGTGGCAAGAAGTGCTGCTCGCCTCCCTCGTGATCCAGTTGATTGCACTGGCTACGCCGCTGTTCACGCAAACCATCATCGACAAGGTCGTCGTGCACCGCACGCAAAGCACGCTGATCGTGATCGCCATCGGCATGGCGCTCTTCATGTTGTTCTCGGCCGGTCTGTCGTGGCTGCGTCAATACCTGGTGCTGCATACCGGCAACCGCGTCGATGCGGTATTGGGATCGTCCGTCTTCGAACGTCTGTTTAAATTGCCGCCGCTGTACTTCCAGCACCGCCCGACCGGCGTCATCGCCGCTCGCCTGCATGGAGTCGAAACCATCCGCGAATTCATCGCCAGCGCCGCTGTCACCCTGGTGCTGGACCTGCCGTTCCTGCTGATCTTCGTCGCGATCATGTTCTACTACAGCGTCACGCTGACCCTGATCGTGCTCGCAGTCCTGTCCGTCATCGTCGCATTGAGCCTGATCGTCGCTCCCCTGTTCCAATCCCGGCTGCAAGAACAGTTCCATCTCAGCGCTCGCAACCAAGCCTTCCTGACCGAATACGTGGCCGGCATGGAAACCGTCAAATCGCTGCAACTGGAACCGCAATTGAACAGCAAATACAGCGGCTATCTCGCCAGCTACCTGTCTGCCGGTTTCGCCACCAAACAACTGGCCAATACCTACAACACCGCTGCCAGCCTGCTCGAACAAGTATTAAGCCTGTTGATTCTGGCCATCGGTGCTTACACCGTGATGCACAGCAGGGAATTCACCATCGGCATGCTGGTCGCGTTTCAGATGTTCGCCGGCAAGCTGTCGCAACCGATGCTGCGCTTGGTCGGCCTGTGGCAGCAATTCCAGCAAGCCAGCTTATCAGTGGCCCGCCTGGGCGATTTGATGAATGCCCCAATTGAACCGTATTCGATGATCCCCGCCCGCGACACCCAGCGCAAAGGCGAAATCCAGATCGGCAACATCGCCTTCCGTTATGCAGAACATCTGCCACTGGTCTATGAAAATTTATCCCTGACCATCCAGCCCGGCCAGACGATTGCGATCATGGGACCGTCCGGCTGCGGCAAAAGCACGCTGGCCAAACTGCTGCAAGGCTTTTACCAGCCCAGCGCCGGCAACATCAAGATCGACGGCATCGACATCCGCTATCTGTCCGCCAATGAACTGCGCAGTCACTTCGGCGTGGTGCCGCAGGAGACCACGCTATTCTCCGGCACCATCTATGACAATCTGCACATGGCCAGCCCCAATGCCACGTTCGAACAGATCACCACCGCCTGCAAAATGGCGGAAATTCATCAAGTCATCGAAGCCCTGCCGCAAGGCTATCAAACCGAAATCGGCGAACGCGGCGCAGGACTGTCCGGCGGACAAAAGCAACGCATCGCGATTGCGCGCGCACTACTCAAACGCCCCAACATTCTGATCTTCGACGAAGCCACCAGTGCGCTGGACGGACCCACCGCCGAGCATTTTGCGCAAACCATCAATGCCCTCAAAGGTAAAGTCACAATGCTGTTCATCACGCATGGCTTGCCGAAGGGATTGCACGTCGATGCGGTTTACCGCCTCGGGCCGCAAGGCGCGCAGCGCGTCGCGCTGGCGCCCGCACCCAATACCGTATCGGCAGCCGCATCGATGACCGACTCCCATCCGCTCCTCCGTCAAACCGGCGAAGGCCGGAACCCCGCGGCGTAAAAAGGTGAAAAGAAAATGACCCAGCCACAACCGCAACCGACAGAACAAAACGTCTCACCGCAGCCCGCCCGGCAGGTAAGCGCTCAAATCATCGCACTGCGCCCGCCCAGCCGCTGGCACGATCCGTTGCGCCTGATCCAGAACGAAGCCCCCAGCGAAACCGGCCGCATCGTGCTATGGGCGGTATCGATCCTGATGCTCGCGTTGATCGTCTGGGCGGTCTTTGGCCAACTCGACATCATCGCCAGCGCCGAAGGCAAGCTGGCCCCGCAAACGCTACTCAAGATCGTGCAACCGGCGGAAGCCGGCGTGGTCAAGCAATTGCTGGTCGATGAAGGCGATGCCGTGAAGACAGGGCAAGTACTGGCGCGACTCGACACCACATTGGCGACCGCCGACAAGGCCGGCATCAGCAGCGACCTCGCCTCGCAACAGATGCAGGCACGCCGTATTGAAGCGGAACTGTCCGATCAGCCCATGCTGCCCAAGGCCGGCGACGACCCGCAACTGTATGCGCAAGTGCAGCAGCAATACAGCGCGCACCGCAAAGCGTTCATCGACGGCATGGATCAGGAAAAGGCACTCCTGGCCAAAGCCGAGCATGAGAAAAGAAGCGGCGCCGAAATCCTGTCCAAGCTCCAACAAACGCTGCCGACCTACGAGAGAGCGGCACAAGCGTACGCCAAGCTGGAAAAGGAAGGCTTCTTCAGTGGCCTGGCCGCCGCCGACAAACAGCGCGAAGCGACGGAAAAAACCAAAGACCTCGCTGCACAGCACTCTAGCGTCGCCGCCCTTGCCGCCACCATCGCCGCGCAGCAAAAGAAGATCAGCCAGTTGCAAAGCACATACCGAAGCGAACTACAAAAAGAACTGGCCGACATCAAGGCAAAGATCCAGCAACTGCAACCCAACCTCGACAAAAGCATTTACAAGGAAGGCTTGATGGAATTGAGAGCGCCGCAAGACGGCATCATCAAGGATCTGGCAACGACGACAGTGGGCGCCGTGGTGCAGCCGGGTACTGTGGTAATGACGCTGGTGCCGAAAGGCGAGCAATTGTTTGCCGATGTGGCGGTCAAGAATGAGGATGTCGGCTTTGTGCAGGTTGGGCAAGCGGCGCAGATCAAACTGGCTGCGTACCCGTTTCAACGGTACGGGATGTTGACTGGCAAAGTGATTCATGTCAGTGCGGATGCGACGGAATCGCCGAAAACGAACGCAGCAGCCAATACCGCCAGCACGGCGGACAACAGCAGCCCAAGCGCCAGCATCGCGACGTACAAGGCGAGGATTCAGTTAGACCATCAAGACTTGAAGAGCCCGCAGGGCAACAAGCTGCAAATCACGCCGGGCATGCAGGTTGTGGCGGAGATTAATCAGGGCAAGCGCACGGTGTTGGAGTATTTTCTGTCGCCGGTGCAGAAGGCGGTTTCAGAGGCTGGAAGGGAGCGATAAGAATGCTGTGAAAACAAAAGCTGGGAAAACACGGTTGGGCTGAAAAGACCAACATTCAATGAGCCAAATTCAATGAGATCCGTTAGATAAAAATTCGTCCATATGAAAAAATCAAAAACTGTAATGGTGATGCTCTGCGCTTTTTTTGTAATTTTGTTTCTTTTAAATACTAAGAAAATAAAATCAGGGAAAACTGCTACTCATCCAAAGATAGCGAGCGTCCTGCTAAGAGAGGCGGTCGTTGTGACAAAAAATCCGATCTCCTATCGCCTCACTATTCCGGAAAACTACTTTGTTAACGGAGATGATCTTGACGAAGGAATGTCTTCTAACGGCACCACTCTCCTTTCTTTATGGACTATCTATCCAGACTTTTCAGGCCTTTCATCCCTGCATTACGAGGAGTTTTATAACAAAGTCACACCGAACAAATCCATCAAATTTCACTTGGAAGCGGTTAAGCCAACCACTCCTGATTGGGGCAGTACTCACCTAAATGCAGCGCTTAACTATCCGCCTGGCGATTTCGCAAAAATTAGGGTATTGGATGAAAATAAAGATGCCAATGGTCTAGTGGAATACGAATTTGTAAACAAGCCCGGCAGGAAGGCATATTCCTGGATAGATAATGGCGCTGTGACTTTTGTTGATTGCTCTCGCCTTCCGCTATGCGAGGTATACAAGACATGGCGAGGCATGCTCGCCGTCAATTACGCTTTCTACCAAACTGAATTTTCTGACATGCGCGAATTAGATCGCGGCCTTAATGAATTAATCAGTTCTTTTCGCCCCATCCAAATTAAAAAATAAGATTAATCACACTCATACACAGGGAGTATTTTAATGAGCATTCCAATTCCGCTGTCGCCCGAACAAGTAGCCCACCTTAACACTTTGCGTACTCAACACGATTATCCTGGTGCCTATCGCTATCTTAGGGATATCGTTCTCAACACTGCCGGAGGAGACCCGGATCTGGCGCATTGGCTAGATACTGCAGCCCATATCAATAGTGATGATGGAACTGTGTTTAGCGAATTCGTACGAGGAGCAACCCTCGCGGCTAGCGATATGGTTGGAAAACCCATTTCACGTGAACAATTTCAGCAAAAATCTGACGAATTGGCTGAGGATGTACTTAATACTGTACTGAACCCTACAGATTCAGCCATTCCAACCAAAGAAACTATTCTTAAAAAAGATGTGAAGTATTCAGTAGAGGGACTTAATTTACCCGTTTATGGATGGGCAGGGACACTCGGCGCACCACTACCGTCAAGCTTCGGCCTTCACTATAACTCATGGGAAAATATGGCCGGGGACGGATTAACCGATACCGCTACGAATATCGGCGTTGTGCTTATTGCGAATTTTTGGGGAGCAGCGAATGCAATGGGGACTCTTTTTGGCGCAAAAGGAATAGAAGCGGACTTACGCCAAGCAGGCATTGCTTTCTGGGATGCAATGGATTTTATGGGTGCTCCCCAGTTGCTACAATTTATTGGTGAGAATCTTCCTGTTCTCCAGACAGATTTTAAAATTGGTGATTTGGAGACGTACAAAGACATTCTTGAAAACGCTGGAAGCGTTCTGCAATATGTCGGTGATGCAATTGGAAATAGAACCCCACTTGGCGTAGAGCTTTATGTTCATGCTGTTTTCGATTTGTCGGATGCGATGATCAGCCTGGTAAGTGGCTATGATCAAGCTGCAGACTATACTTCAGACCGTATAGGAGATGCTGCAACGTTTTATGAGAGCATCGTCGGTTGGGCAGCTGATCGAATGGCTGACGTTGCATCACTTTATGGAGAGGGAGAACAAGCATTATCCAATTTTTCAAATAAGTTCAAAAATGGCTATGAGCAGCTAAAAAATTCATCGAGCACGAGCCTTGATGCACAAAAAAAATGGATTGTTTCAGGACTGGACGCACTTGGAGATTTAGCGGACGGTAAAGTTTCTGGCATTTTCGCAGACTGGTTTCTTGATTCCATTCTGATAGAACCGGTTAGCAATAAAATTTCTGACCTTATCAGCACCACTTTCAACACCGCCCAACGCTTCGCTCCAGTCCTCCGCGACCCCCTGACTCTCGACCTCGATGGTGATGGCCTCGAGACACTCGGACCGACGCAATCGGGAGTGCTGTTCGACCACGACGGCAATGGCGTCAAGACCAGCACTGGCTGGGTCAAGCCGGACGATGGCTTACTGGTCATGGACCGCAATGGCAACGGCAGCATCGACAACGGGAGCGAACTGTTCGGCGACGCCACGCCCCTGACTACCGGCGGCAAGGCCGCTGATGGCTTTGCTGCACTCGCGCAGGAAGATACCAATCAGGACGGCAAGGTGAATAGTCTCGATGCACGCTGGAACCAGCTGCGCGTCTGGCGCGACCTTAACCAAAACGGCATCTCGCAAGCAGGCGAGTTGTTCACGATGGATCAAGCTGGCATCGCCAGCTTCAACGTGGCAAAAACCGCCAACAGCGTAACCCTACCCAACGGCAATCAGATTGCCGATCTAGGTACCTATACCAAGACCAACGGCACTATCCAAACGCTAGGTGAAACCGGCCAGTTGGCCGATGTCAATTTCGCGCAAGATACCTTTCATAGTGCATTTGCCGAGCAGATTTCAATCGACGACGATATCGAGTCATTGCCCAATATGCAAGGATCTGGGCAGGTCAGAAGCCTGTTGGAAGCCGCCAGTCAGTCCGCAGCGCTCAAGAATGTCCTTATTCAATACAGTCAAGCAGGCGATCGGTCAGCACAACTGGCGCTGATCGACCAATTGTTGGGTGGGTGGGCCGACACTTCAGGGCTGGCAGCGGATCTGGAAGATCGCAGCAGCAGCTATAAGGTCCGCTACATGAGCTTTGGCAACGTCTCTCGAAATCAGCACGTGTTGTCAAGTGCCGGCACAACCGATAGTGACGCTACGGCTGTTTCCCTTGATGCCGATGAAACGCTTGATAAGTTGGATGCGAGTTACAAGGCGCTCATCAACGATTGGAATCACAAGATTCATACCCTTGAAGCTTTCAATGGGCGGTACTTCTTCAACTTGCCGGGACAGACGCAGACTGGAGCGGCAGCAGTGCTCGGCTTGACCGAACAGGCGAGCGGAAAATATTTTGATGCTGCCAGCGGCACCAAGACGTTGCTCATTAGCTACAACCAAGGACAACTCGATCTGATGAACCAGAGCTACGAGGCGCTCAAAGAATCGGTATATGGCGCCTTGGCACTCCAGACACGGCTGAAGCCTTATCTAGATTCGATCTCGCTGCAAATCGACGCAAGCAACGGTCTTACCCTTGACTTCTCAGGGCTGTCGGCAAAACTTGACACTTTAAAACAAACCGATGCACGTAGTGCTTTGATTGATCTGCTCGAATTGCAGAAATATGCAGGTGGTACGCTAAAGACCTCAGGCTGGAACGGACTTGACATCATTTCGAATTGGTTCACCCAATTGTCTGGTTCGGTGGATGTTTCCAGTGTTCTTAACGAATTGAGAATGAATGGCGCTGGCAATTACTTCGGGTCTAGCGGAAATGATTATGCGTTTGGTCAATCTGCTGACGATAAGATTTCCGGCAATGAAGGGGATGACACATTGTTCGGGATGGGCGGCAGCGACACGATTAGTGGCGGGAATGGCAGTGACGTGCTCGATGGCGGCGCGGGGAATGACACGCTCTATGGCGACAATGGCAGTGACGTGCTCACTGGCGGCACTGGCAATGACACGCTCAACGGTTACTTCGGCAGCGACACGTTCGTCTACCGGCGCGGCGATGGGCAAGACACAATCATCGACGCGCGGGGGAACAAGTCGGGCAACGACGTCGACACGGTGCAGTTCGCCGATTTGAATGCGGCGGATGTGACGCTCGAGCGCAGCGGCAATGACTTGCTGTTCAAGGTGAATGGCACCACCGACTGGCTGAAGGTGACAGGCTTCCTCGGCGGCAGCAACCCGAACAGCATCGACCAGGTCAAGTTCGCTGACGGCACGGTGTGGAACAAGGCGACGCTGCTGTCGCAAACCACCCCCAACTATGGCACAGAGGGCAATGACACGATCAACGGCTACGACGGCGGGCCGAACATCACTTATGGGCTGGGCGGCAGCGACACGATCACTGGCGGCAACAGCAATGACATGCTCGATGGCGGCGCGGGGAATGATGCGCTCTATGGCAACAGTGGCAGTGACGTGCTCACTGGCGGCACCGGCAACGACACGCTCAACGGTTACTTCGGCAGCGACACGTTCGTCTACCGGCGCGGCGATG
>CBINHE010000116.1:0-11228 GCA_966250375.1 uncultured Oxalobacteraceae bacterium | reverse complement strand
GGTGCAGGTGAAGGAGCCGGTGCAGGTGCAGGTGAAGGTGCAGGAGCCGGTGAAGGTGAAGGAGCCGGTGCAGGTGAAGGCGAGGGAGCAGGTGTCTGTCCCTTGAACTTCCACGTCTTCACATACTTCACTTCATACGCATTGTTCGGCCCGGTCGGCGTAGTCTGATCCGCCGTGCCGCTGACGCCGCCAAACCACAAATCGAGCAACAGATACATCGGCGCCGACATGCTCACATTCACGGAATAGACTTCCTTTCCATCCAGGTAAAACGTCTGCTTGTTCGGCTCCCACTTGAATCCATACTTGTGAAAAGCCGCCGACAAATCCGGCGTGGTAACCATCTTGAATCCCGCCTGCTGATTCGCATCGGTCCATACCGTCGGCCCAAAGGCAGTCGGATGAGACACTCCATCGGCCCCGGTGGTACCCCAGCCCGCGCCACCTGCGTAGGCCTTCATGATGTCGATTTCGGGACGTGCGCTACCGCTGTGATTCAGCAGCCAGAATGCCGGCCCGGTGCCTTTGCCCTTCGGCAGTTTCGCCTCGATTTCAAAATACCCATACGCTTGTGAATAATGGCCATCGGTATCGAAGGTCCGATTGAAAAATTTACCGGTCGCGTCGCGTTCCGGCCATATTTTTAGCGCACCATTTTCCACGCTATAGTTTTTCGTCGCGTTGGAAGTTTCATACCAGATGTGATCATTCCACATATCGGTATCCAAGCCATTGTCGAATTCGTCAGAAAAGGCAATTTCATAGGCTGCGGCATCTTGGCCGAACGGCATGTTAGGGACCTGCACCGAGGTCGACGAAGACGTGGACGATGACACCGGTGTCGTCGCCGTATTCAGGGCATCCAGAGCGGCCTGCGATGCTGTCTTTAAATCAGGGAGAGTGCCGTCACCGCCGCACGCGGTAAGTGCGAGTGACAAACAAAGAGATGGGTAAGTAATACGTTTCAATGTGGACTCCTGAATGAAAATTGAGGTAAAGCGATGCCCCTCGGCCATGGCAACCAGGGTCGATTTGCGAAGCACAAGAGGATGCTTTTTGGTATTGCGCGTAGGAATGTTTGCGCGAGATAAACTCGGTTTTTTGCGAGCTCGGTGTAATAGAGTTTTCCGCTAGGAAAAAAGTTCCAGCAAGAATTTGTGTGCGTGGAAAAGCTTTCGCGTAGTCAATATGGCGAAAACAATTGAGGAAGTTTTTCGATTGATATGCGTTGCAGGTCAGGCACGCATTTTTGATGCGTCAACGTGTTGGTAGTAACTCAACGAGATGACGCTGGCGGGTAAAGAAAAGCAGGATGGAAAAGCAGGATGGAAAAGCAGGATGTGCCCCGCGCATTTTTTCCGAAAATTCAACTTGGCTGACCTTACTGCGCTTTGCCGATGACTACAGATAACGTTGTTTCCACCAAGCGCCATGCACACAGGCTTTGCACACCATTGCGACCTTGCTGGTTTTTTATGCCAACCTTGAGTGCTTTGGCAATGGATGTTCTGCTGTGGCGCTTGCCGGACTTGAGCCGTGCCAGCATGAATCGGGGGGGGCGTCAAAGGCAAGCCGCGCATGTCCAAGGTCGCTCATGCCTTCTTGTGTAGTCATGCGAACGGCTGTTCTACCTCACCGCCACCATGGCCGCTGTGGAGGGGGGCGCGCCAGCAGACCTGCAAGCCAATGCGCGCCGCCAGCTTGATGCCACTGAGTTGTGCACTGGAGCACAACGACAAATTCTTTCAGCAAGAGCGCGAGAAGCTGGACGCCTGGGCTGTATGCTGACGTGTCGATAAAGCCGGAAAATATCGACACGTTTTCTTGACGTGTCGTCGCCGGCGACATATGCTGCACACCTGTCGCAATAATTAACTTTGGACAACATGACAAGTGCCCAGCCCGTTTGGCGAGCCGATCGCCCCTACAATGAATTGCCTCTGCTCCCCCCCGTGGTCGACTTGGAGACCAAGGCCGTACTCAAGCGGTGCATCACTGCGCGCGCTGCCTTGGCCGAGCTCAAGCAGGCAGCCGAACTTATTCCCAACCAGACGATGTTGATCAACACTATCCCGTTGCTGGAAGCCAAGGACAGTTCCGAGATTGAAAACATTGTCACTACCACCGATCTGCTGTTCCAGTACGCTCAAGGCGGCGACAACCAGGCCGATGCCCCCACAAAAGAGGCTTTGCGCTATCGCACCGCTCTGCACAGCGGTTTTCAATCACTGCAAACGCGTCCGCTGTGCACCGCCATGGCTGTGGAAATCTGCCGCACCCTGAAAGCCGCAGACATGGACATTCGCCGCGTGCCCGGCACTCAACTGGCTAACCATCGCACTGGCGAAGTGATCTATACACCGCCCGAAGGTGAGGCCCAACTGCGTGAGCTGCTGGCCAACTGGGAGCGTTTTCTGCATAACGAGACAGAAATTGACCCACTCATCCGCATGGCCGTGGGCCATTACCAGTTTGAAGCCATACACCCTTTTAACGATGGCAATGGCCGCACCGGTCGCGTAATCAACATACTGTTCCTCATCGAGCAAAACCTGTTGACGCTGCCCATTCTGTACCTGAGTCGCTACATTATCGCCAACAAGGCCGACTACTATCGTCTGCTGCTAAGCGTCACCCGCGAGCAAGCCTGGGAACCCTGGCTGCTGTACATGTTGCAAGCGGTGGAAGAAACCGCTCATTGGACTACCGTCAAGATTGCCGCTATCCGCGACCTGGCTGATATCACAGCGGCACACGTTAAAACGCGCTTGCCCAAAATTTATAGCCGCGAGCTGGTGGACGTAATCTTTGAACAACCGTATTGCCGCATTGGAAACCTGGTCGACAAACAAGTGGCCCAGCGTCAGACAGCCTCCCGCTACTTGAAAGAACTGGTGTCCATCGGCGTGCTGCGCGAGGCGCAACTCGGTAAAGAAAAGCTCTTCATTCATCCCAGACTCATGCAGTTGCTCATCCGTGATGACAATGCCATTGCACCCTACGCCTAATACTACTGCGTCAATAGGGGCTTGAAAGCGACTTCTGGCGCGGGTTTTCACGGGTTGCATGCGGTCATTTCCTGCATCGCGCGAGGCTCAGGGATAGAGATTTTTCACAAGAAGTAGGCGTCTTACCGCTCTTTGGCAAGGACTATCAGATCCTCAACATCGAGGGGCAGGAGGGTAGCCAGGCTGACCGTGAGCGGCGCCGCTTGTACCTTACAGCGTGTCTGCTGAGTTATTACCAGCAGCTTCGCATGTTTGATGAGCAGCAAAATAAATACAAGCCGTTTGACATTGTCAAGCCGCTCTGGGTATTCGTGGGCAGCAAGGTCACGGCGGTGCGCACCGAGAACAAAAAGCAAGTGTCCGATGTGGTGGATATCTTGTTGTTCTTGGCCGATGTGGTGGCTGATCGCAGGAGAACCGTGGGCCACATCGAAAAGCTGCCAAGCGGGGACACAGGCTTGCTGGACGGCCGCCAGCGCGACATCTTTGCCGAGGCGTTCCCCTATTTGGCGCAATTGGCGGAGCCGGCAGCGACAGTATTTGACGACGTGCTTAAACGCTTGTTTAACGCGCCTGCAGGCGGTAGCTTGCATGTGGAATACCTGACGGGGGGCGCTGGCGAGTTGGCGCTGCGCGTGGGCGGCGCTAACGAACCCTTTGGCGTGGTGAATGTGGGCGATGCGAAGAAGGTAAGCGAGCTGTGCGAAGGCCATTCTTCACTGCAGGTTTCCGAGAAGGCGTTCAACACGTCGCTATTTCGTACCCTGAACGACAAAGACTCAAAGCTGCACATTTTGATTGGCTCCAAACGTTTTACGGAGGGTTGGAACAGCTATCGCGTTTCGACATTGGGCCTGATGTACGTGGGGCAGAACGAAGGTTCGGAGATCATTCAGCTCTTCGGCAGGGGGGTACGCCTGAAGGGCTATGCCTTGAGCCTCAAACGCAGCCGTGCCATTCATTGGGTTGCCAAGGATACTGAACTTGCATGGGTGGCTAAAGATCCGATGCTGCCGCTTCTGGAGACGCTGAACGTGTTTGGAGTGAAGTCTGACTACATGGAGCGCTTTAATGCCTTCCTTGAAGGTGAGGGCATCAAGAAACCTGACAATAACCTGTCTTTCACAATACCGGTGCGTATCAAGCTACCCAACACGCCGCTGCTCACGGTGCGAGTCCCCGATAATATCAACTTCAAAAAACAAGAAAAGACTACGCTGAGCGCCGCGAGTGAGATTGCGATCCGGCCGGGTGATGTGGTGCTGGACTGGTACCCGAAAGTGGCGGCCAAGACTAGCAAGGGCGTGGCGCAGACGCAGATAGTGACGACGCGTCGCACTGCCGTATTGGGCGAAGCGCAGCTGGCGTTCATGAATTTTGATGCCATCTATCTGGAACTGCAACGCTTGAAGGCTGAACGTGGTTGGCACAATCTGAACCTCGGGCGCGACATGCCTCGCAGCCGGCTTGGCACAGGCAATGACTGGTACACGCTGTATGCACCGCCAGAGACGATGAAGCCTGACAGTTTTGAAAAAGTTCGCGAATGGGAAGAAATCGCCACCGCGCTGCTGAAGAAGTATTGCGACCGGTTTTACAAGGTGAAGAAGGATGCCTACGAGGCACCTTACCGCGAATATCGTGAACTCGATCCTGCTGATCCCAACTTCATCGACACCTACAAAGTGCTGGTGGATCGGTCAGAAAAGCTGATCATCCAGCGTCTGCAGGAATTGCAACAGCACATAGCCGATGGTCAGTTGAACGACTTCAATATGGGTGGCAAGGGCGACGCAATCTTTTTTGACCGGCACTTGTACTCGCCGCTAATGCATTTGCGAAATGGTATGGATACCGATCTATTCAGCGTGAGCCCGGTGCACTTGAATGAAGGTGAGCGTGACTTTGTGATGGATCTACGGACGTATTGCCAAAGCCAACCGGCTTTGCTGGAGGGTAAGGAGATTTACTTGCTGCGCAACCAGTCTAAAGGGCGCGGCGTAGGTTTTTTTGAGGCAGGCAATTTCTTTCCGGATTTTTTGCTTTGGGTGCTGGACGGTGGTCGGCAGCACGTGATCTTTGTTGATCCAAAGGGAATCTTGCGTTGCGAAGGCATGACTGATCCAAAATTACGATTCTTTGAAACCATCAAAGACATTGAGCGCAAGATGGCCGCCAAGGATCCAGTTCGCGCTGGCGGAGTTTCATTGCATTCGTTCGTAGTCTCTAATACACCTATGGGGGCAGTGCGATGGTGGAATCCGTCGATGGCGACTTGGCATGATTTTGCCGATCGTCATGTGCTGTTTCAGAAAGAGGTGGCGTCAAACTATATCAAAGAGATGTTCAGTCGGTCGGTAGCAGCTGTAATCTAGAACAGATTTTCCCCAGATATAAGGGGCGCTCCAAGTCTCTTTGGGGCGCATTGCGTTGTTGCACATCCTTTGCAGAGCGGGTACCCGTTTGCAAGCAGGCAACGGCTGTAGACCTTGCACGGTTCCGGCATGGTATCAATGCAGCCGCTCAAGGATGCGGAAATCCATCGCAGCAATGCGCAGAGTGACCTGATTGCGGCCAAGACTAGATCGGTGCAGGCGCGCCAGCAATCGCAATGCACTGAAGTGCGCGCACCATTCGACGGTATGATCAGCGAGCGCAAGGTTTCGGGACGATACCGCGCAAGTCGGTAAAGAGCGGCTGAAGGTGATCGACCCCACCAGCATGCGCTTCGAAGGTTTTGTGTCAGCCGAGAATGGAGGCATGATGGGTGGTGTTGTCTGATGCGACTCAACATGGCCTTGCCTTGCCGAATTTCGGTGTTTACGGACAAAGGCAAAACCAGGACTGGTCTTGTCAGGCCAGTGAAAATACTGTCGGCACTGTCTCAGGATGACGCGTTGATTCAGGCCGTAACCGAAAACATTGCTTCAGCGTTCAGATCCAGGATTCGCGAATCAACGGGTCATCCCGGTCGCTACGCTCGATCCTGAAAAGACCCTTGGGCAGCTTGCTGCGCACCTCGATAAGCGTGTTCCCCACTACATAGTCCGAGGTGGGGCGGCTCAGGTGCAGTCGGCGCGCTACATATTGATCGGGGAAATCGGGTGGCGATTCATACACGATCCATACTGAATCGTCATCATCAATGGAAGTGGTTTCACTTATCTTTGTCATGATTTTGCTCACGGGTTGTTGAGCCTCTATAGTAAACCATCGATTGTCATACAGTAACGGCACGGATGTATAAATCAAACGACTGCGCATCTGGAAATAGTAGTGCAGTTGAACATTCGCTTGTCATTTTCCCCAGCCTGCCGCAGATGATTCCGGACGCAAATCCGCGTCTGGTTTACGGGGAAACAGGCGGCTTGCTGGAGTCATGGCGCATGTCCATGATATGCTGCCCCGATTTCGAACTTGTACGCAGGACTATATCAATGACTACGCCAACTCCTATCTCAGCTCCAGCCCAGCCGGCTCGTACTTTACTCAAGGAACTACAGGGGAAATTTGCGGTATTTCGCGAGTACATGCCGTTGGCAATCGGCATTGACAAGCAACTCCGTGCGCGGTTGCCCGAACTCGACCGCAAGGTTCTGCGCACCGCACTCGGCATTCACACAAATTCGCTACGGTATCTGAAGGGAATGGAAAAGGCCACGGTCAGATTCGACCTTGATGGCAACACCGCGGATGAAGTGGCGGAAACCCATCGCGCACATGCATCGGAGATCTTGCGCGAGCGGTTCAAGAAGGCCGCCGCGCAACGCAAGGCTGAGCGTGAAGCCGAAGAGGCCGCACGCCAGAGCGCCGAGAAACTCAATCAACTCGCAGCAAAATTCTCTCACCGCAGTTGACATGAACGACGTGGGCCTCACAAAAAGGGCGGCGCCTTCCGAGCGCCCATGGATCGTCTTGACGACAACCTACGATGTCGAAGCCTGGATCGATACTTACAATCGCGATCTTCAGCAGCATATAAAGCAGGCCAACGCGACCGGTTACGGTTACGGGATTTGCTTTTGCCTTGCTGCAGGAGGCGATATCTTCATGCACACCACGCCCGATGGCGATGTTTTGCTGGACGTGACGCCCGAGGCCGAGTGGGTAGCACCGGTCATTACTGCCACCACTCACGTGGAGGCCCCGCGTTCGCAAATATGGGCGTTGCCCAGTGATACATTGACACAGTTGATATTGGGTTTGAGCAGTCTGATCGCGTCAACTCGCCTTGTTCTTGACCACGATTTCAAAATCAAAAAGCATTAGCCAATGCTGAAGGGGCGGCGATCCAGCGGGATACGCCGCTGACGCGCCGATGAATCACATCCCTGGAGCGAATTGCCGAGATTGCAGGGTGTGCCCCCACCATTGATTCGCAACGCCATAAGACGGCGATGGCAAGACCGGCCAGCGCAAGCGTTCCAGGTCTGGCAGATTCTGGCTGATGCCTACGAAAAAACTATTCTCGCCTCAGTGTTACTGCGCGTGTTGGCCAAGGGATACCAATCCAGGATCATTTTGAATCTTGCGAAGAGGTATTTGGACAGCAAAGAGATTTCATTGAATCGCGGCGTTTCTGCTGCATGGGAAATAGCGCATTTGTGTTTTTTGAAGAGGAATACCGAGCGGGCAGGAACTCGCTCTCCAGCGCCGAATCGAACAATATGGTAATCAATGGCAACGGAAAGGCGGAAGATGAATCTGTATCCGAACGCTGGCGATTCTCCGTACGTTTCAATGCATTGGGCGAGTCTAACGTTTAACCATATCGGTATTTGGATACTTTACGCACTGCTGATGTTTTTATCTGCTGCGGCGGGGGCGACGTCATCCGAGCCGGTCAAGGCAAAGGGCGGCGCTACAGTCACTGTAGTCAATGCGGGCGATATTGTGCCGCCCAACAAAGTAGTTCAACCATGCAAGCCCGGTGATTGTCCGTTCACCGGTCAGAGCGTGACGGTAATTATGTCGAACGGCGTCATTTCCTTGTCAATTCCAGAGCTGAAAGAGGAATTCGAGGCGGCCACTGGCGCCAAGCTCAACATCATGCAGGTTCCATTCAACGAAAATTTCGAGAATTTTTTTTCCGATGTGGTCAACCATGCCGGCAAGTATGACGCATCGCTTGCAGGCGCCTGGTGGCTCGGTGAACTGGTGGCAGGCGATTACATCATTTCCTACGACAAGTACTACAACGATCCGCGTTTCCCGAAATGGAACATCGACGATGTGTTGCCGGCACCGCGCAGCCTGCTGTCCTATGGCGGCAAGAAATACATGGTGGCCAACGACCACGACGGACAGATCATGTATTACCGCCGCGATTTGCTGGCGAACCCGCAGCATCAGGCAGCGTTCCGGCAAAAGTACGGGTACCCGCTCGGCGTGCCGAAGACCTGGGCGCAGTTCCGCGATGTGGCCGAATATTTCAACGGCAAGGATCTCAACGGTGACGGCACACCTGACCACGGCCTGTCCTTGCATCTAATGGCCAGTGCGCAGGGCATGTTCCATTTCATGTCGTTTTCGGCGCCGTTCGTGATCGGTCCGGACAATCCGAAAATGTACTGGTTCGATCCGCAGACAATGAAGCCGCTGATCGAGAGTCCAGGCCATGTGCGGGCGCTCACGGCATTAGTCGATCTGGTCCGGTTCGGGCCGAAGGATATGCTCAACTGGGACCTTGGCAAGAGTTGGGATCATTTCCTGGCGGGACGCGCGGCCCTGACCTTTACCTGGGGCGATCTCGGGGGATTGGCGCAGCAAGAAGGCAGCAAGATCAAAGGCAAGATCGGCTCGGCACCGTTGCCTGGCGCCAGCGAGTACTACAGCATCGCACAGCACAAATGGGTCAAGAGCGCGCAACCCAACGTGGTTGGCAATACTACGGGCGGTTCGTGGGCCGGGGTGATTTCGAAGGACTCGAAGGCGCCGGAGGCGACGTATTACCTGTTCGCCTTGCTGGCCACGAAGGAGAAGTCGCAAGTGTATGCGGCGCGCGGCTGGGACGGCATTGATCCCGGGCGGACATATCATTTTTTGCCGCCGGACGGCAGCGGGCAGATCGAAACTTACCTGAAGGTAGGCTGGAACGAGGCCGATGTTCGGGAATATCTGCATGCGTATTTCGATAATTTCAGCAACAAGCTGCAGTTGCCTTATCTGCGCATTCCCGGCGCTTACAGCTACTGGCAGGCGCTCGATGTGCATCTGGCGGAAGCGGCCGCCGGCCAATTGAGCCCGGAGGCGGCATTGAAGGCAACCGCGGTCGATTTCGAGGAAATCACGATCCGCCTCGGGCGCGAGCGGCAAAGGCGTGCTTACCGTACGTCGCTCGGGTTTTAGGACCACCCCTTTAAAAGCAGCCCTCCCTGTAAAACATGCTGAATGAGTAGTTCGCAATGGAGTTGTTGCGTCAGCTTCTGGTAATGCGTTTCGATTTGCCAGTGATCACGATAGACATCGCACACTCAATCGGCATGGATCGTAGGCGGCAAATCCGTCAACAGAATCAATTCAGTATCGCCGTTGCGCCTCGGTGACGACAGCGGCAATACAATGCGGCGTACCTGCAGCCATTCGCCGCTATCCGGATTGCAGCAGTTGGACGACGACACTTTCCATCAGCCTGGTCACGCGCGCATAGCGTTGCGCTCACGGCACCGCCACTTCCTCCACCGCATTAACGAAGAACCTGAAATTGAACTAAGGAAACGCGGATTTAATCGTTTTTTCGCCAAAATACACTCGCAACTCGTTGATTTATAAAGGTGGCGATTCGGGAAAATCGATTAAATCTGCGCTTCCCTAACGAAAATTTTGTCCCGTACCGAGCCGTAAACATTAAAAGTGGAGTTAATCAGCATGGCATCCGCCTCAAACCGGAAAATGAAAACATTGACCCGGAATATGAACAATCTGTCCTATTGGCTCGAAAAAATGGGGGATTACCTATGGAACTAGCTATTGCTGTGTGCCACTTACTTGTTGCCTTTGCACATTCGCAGGAGGGCTTTGCTCTTTGGTTTCTGTAACTACAGACCAAAATTCCTCCCGCTAGGTCCAGATTCCCCTTATTTATGTTGCATTACTAAGAAGTCAGGAATTCAGGCAAAGGTTGCATGATGTGTACTCCTTCCCCTTGAAGGGGAGGGAACACGAAGGCCCTTCGTCGTCTAAATTACTAACTTCTGTGTAAATCAAATGAATATACCGCCCTCAACTCCTTTAATTGCGCGCCCTGCACCTGAACTCTCTCTGACGAATGTTCGTCCTAGTGCGCAAACATCGAATCCTTCTGTTTCTGAAAACACAGCTGCCTCCTCTTCTCGTTCTCATCAATATGACTGTGCGGCGTTTCTTAAGAAAACGGCCTTGGATCAAGCATCCTTACTTAAAAAGGCTAAGAAGTTACTTGCGAATCAAGATTCAACGGAATTTTTCGATCAACTTAATGTGTCCAATTTGACACAAGAGTCACGCCTTGAATTGGCCCGCAGCGTTTTGGAAAAATATCCAAGCGAGTTTGCCGAGCATATCCAAGACTTCGGGATTTCCAAGGAGAGCGACAGAATGGAATTGGCCCGGTGTGTTGCGGAAAATGATCCAAGCGCGCTTGCCGGGCATATCCAAGACTTCGGGATTTCCGAGGAGTGCGACAGAATGGAATTGGCCCGGCGTGTTGCGGAAAAGAATCCAATCGCGCTTGCCGGGCATATCCAAAACTTCGGGATTTCCGATGAAAGCGTCAAAATTGAATTGGCCCGGCATGTTGCGGAAGAAGATCCATACGAGTTTGCCGAGCATATCCAAAACTTCGGGATTTCCGATGAGAGCGTCAAAATTGAATTGGCCCGGCGTGTTGCGGAAAATGCTCCATACCTGCTTGCCGAGCATATCCAAAACTTCGGGATTTCCGAGGAGAGCGACAGAATGGAATTGGCCCAGTGTGTTGCGGAAAATGATCCAAGCGCGCTTGCCTTGCATATCCAAAACTTCGGGATTTCCGATGAGCACGTCAAAATTGAATGGGCTCGGTGTGTTGCGGAAAATTATCCAAGCGAGCTTGCTAGGCATATCCAAAACTTCGGGATTTCCGATGAGAGCGACAGAATGGAATTGGCCCGGTGTGTTGCGGAAAATTATCCAAGCGAGCTTGCTAGGCATATCCAAAACTTCGGGATTTCCGATGAGAGCGTCAGAATTGAATTGGCCCGG
>CBINHE010000115.1:0-11345 GCA_966250375.1 uncultured Oxalobacteraceae bacterium | reverse complement strand
TATCGGAGTTGACAACTTTACCGGCACAAGATTGACAACTTTCCTTTCCGCTACGTCCTCCGACTGCTGAATAATGGCGTGCCCTCCGACAAGGAGTCACGCCCATGAAGAAATCCCTTACTCCACTCGCGAGCAATGGCAAGCCCACCTCGAAGCTTGGCCAAGCCAGTGGCCACTCGCAGGCCGCTTACTGCAAGACGCACGATCTGGTTCCACACGTATTCAGCTATTGGAAGAAGCGGCTTTCCGGTCCGCCGGCATTGGTGCGGACGCGGCCGGCGGACGTCACCCGTCTGAAAGCCGCTTTAGTTTTATACTTACCCCCTTTCTTGCAATAGCATCATCTTATCTCCCATTTTCAAGGCTTTTTTCGTCAACTTGTATCCTTCCGGGTCATTTTGGGCGTTAGCATGTTTCAGCAAATCCTTCGCGGTTTTATTATTTTGATCTTTTATCCGGGGATCGGCGCCGGCGCCTATCAGCGTACGCACCATGACGAAATTTTCCCTCATCACGGCGATATGCAGCGGGGTTTGGCCTGAAATCGGGTTCTTGATATTCACGTCGACACCGTTTGAAGGCGCTTCTTCAAGCGCTTCTTGCGATCCTTGGGCATTACTCTTTTGGAATAGTGCCCCCAATGCATCCACTGATCCCGAGAAGGCAACCAAGTGAACAGGGCTGTTACCTGCCTTGTCTCTGGTGCTGATATTTTCCAGGTCATCCAGTGCCCGTATGGCCGCAGCGGAACCAATCAATGCTGCCACATGAAGCGGCAGCATGCCTTTATTGTCCGCCTGATGCATATCGACGCCCAGCTCTTTCAAGGCCTTGACCAGCTTCGGATCGTCAGAGGCAGCAGCGACATGGAGCAGGTTCCAGCGGTTGATCGGATGTACCCAAGATGGATTGATTTGCTCGCTTGCCAATGCCTCTTTCAGAGCAGGTATGAAGCGTTGTGCCATGGTTTGCGTCCGTACGGCACTGACTTTTTCAAGTTCGACTTCCAGCGGTGGTTTCTGCGTTACATCGGTCTCGTGATGGCCGTACATGAAGGTTTTTACTGCAGCCAGGTCGGCAGCGAAATGCATGTCTTCCGCTTCCTTGCCGCACTGCTTCAGACGCTCATCGTAGCTTTCACTGGTGAGCGGCGCCAACCCCCTCCAATTCGGATCGTCGCTGTTATGTTCTTCAATCGCACAGAGAATCGCATCCCTGTGTGTGTCGATTGCCCGGTGTATAGCATCGAGCTCCGGTGATAATCTACGCAATTGCTGCGTAAGAGGCGTCCAAGAAGCGAGAAAATGCGCCACTTGGTGACTCCTGTCTCCCAGCTCGGCCTGAAGCAGGTCTTTGCCGTATACGACTAGTTCCTTGGAATACATACCAGGTATGAGTCCCGCCTGGACGCCCGAGGTACTGTCGGTCTTCGGTATCGGCAGATTCAATAGATCTCGTAGCGATTCGCGAGCATGCAATATCACTTCAGTGCTTTCTCTTTCAGCGAATCTTTTTAGCCGTTTATTGTCGTCGCTGATGTTTTTTATCAACTGTTGTGCGTGCTCATCCACCTGGGCCAGACGACACGTGTGGATTCCCATGTCGTACACATTGTTGATGGTATATTTTCCTAGCTCGGCATCGCGGATGTATTTTTTGGTCCAAATTTGCTGCCACATCACCAGCGGTCGGTCGACACAGTCGGTTAAACCATCCCGCATCAACCCGATGCATCCATCAAGCAGTTGGCCATCCTGCTCCATGGCTTTGACCAGTTCTTCCATCTCCGACATGAATTCTCGATAGGCGCTACGGGATAAGGATTTGGAGACGCGCTGGCTCCAATTCTTGAATACCGATCGCTCTTTTTTATCCAGCGGCCGCGCATCTTTGGGTGTGAGCGGTTCCGACGATGCTGCAAACCCATTTTTTAGCCTAGCCGGAATTGCCGGCAGCGGAGCAATGTTGTACTCCCGATGCAGCGGCGGTCTGGATGAAGGTGCTTGTGCTGAAGATGGGGCAGGCAGGCCGGTTTCTTCGGGGGCGATGAAGATTTCCTTGCCCTTGCCCTTGTGCGACGTCGTGGCAATTTGCTCCGTGTCGAAATTTTTATCCTCCTCGATCAACATCTGCAGGGGCCAACCCAATCCGCGTGGCAAACGAGGGGCTTCCATTTCAGATGAATGGATGGCGTCATTTCCAGAATCCGAGGTCTGTGGCGAGCGCGGGATATTAAAATATTCGGCTAGCGTCATTTGCGGTGGCGCTCCGTCGAGGGCATCCTTCCGTTCTTGCGGCGATGCAGCGGCACCGGTCGAAATACGCAAGTTGCTAAAAGGATGATTGCGCAGTTGCGGCAAATGGCTGAAATTCCTGTTATGTTGCCGGCCTGAAGTTGAAGTTGAAGGAGCCTGCCGGTCTGGAGAGTCCGGCTGCGTTACGGAGACGTTCCCGGTCAGTTCCATTGCGTGGGTCAAGTAGATGATCTCGTCGCTGCTCAGAGTCTTTGAAAGATCGATGCCTTTCCTGGCAGCCGCGCTGAACATATCGACAATTTCATTGGCAACGGCGTTACGTTCCCGGTTTTGTTCATCCGCATCCTCGCCATCGCTTTCAATGCTTCGCATGTCGGCAATACGTTTTGCTTCATTGGCTTGATCGTTTTCTTCCTGCTTCGCGTCTAGCTTATGCATGCGGTCGGCCAGTTCGCGCAAACGTTTCACGGTAAATGTCGTCAGGGATTGCAAGTCCGGCTTTTTGTTGATGCTAATCAAGCCGCCGAAGAGCTTGGTCCGGCTGCTTCTATCGGCATATATTTGTACTGCACGGCGTTCGGCAGGCGATAGGTCGTCTTTCTTTTTATGAAAAATTTTCTGAAGCAGATTGCGCTTGGTGGGTGGAGTATCGAGCGTCGCGATGACTAAGTTAGGACGATGAAATTTGATCATATATCTATTCAACTTAAGGAAGCGCGGATTTAATCGTTTTTTCGCCAAAATACACTCGCAACTCGTTGATTTATAAAGGTGGCGATTCGGGGGAACCGATTAAATCTGCGCTTCCTTAAGTAAAGTTAACGTGAGTAATTCGTAAGCGATAAATTCTTCGTGCAATGCGCTTGAGTGGTTGTCGGCAATGTAAAGTTCCGTTGAATGAAAGAAATTGGGTTGTAGTGCATTACCGGGGCTTTGTTTGCAGGGCAACCGCATGAAGCCCTTGCTGGCGAACAGCCCCGGGCATCCGATCGCTACGACGTGCAACTCGGCGAGCGGCTCATCACCATCTCCGTCGGCCCCGACCATGAGCGACGCACAGGGGTATTCCCCATCACGCAAAATTCCTGCAGCGACGAGGCCATGTTGATTGGGGCGCTGGTGCTGACTTTCCTGTTGGTGGCCGCGCAGGAAACGCAGATCCAATTGCTGAGGGAGCAGTTGGCGGCGGCAACCAGGCAGATCTTTGGCACGCCGTCGGAAAAGAAGCCACGCCTGCCGAAGGCGAAAGATGTCATGCCCGATGAGGCTGGCGCATTGGCGGCAGAATCAGCACCGAGCCCGATGGGGAAATGGCTGCGGGTTTTGATGATCTTGCGTAGCAGCGCATTCACGCTTCGATGGCATTTGTTGTGTAAATGACGCGTTGCACTGCGGGTGGAACGCAAAGAGCGGAATCACATGCGGCCAGGCCCGGTTCAACTGGCGGCCACCGTCGAGAGTTTCTGCCCCCACAGACCTTCCTCAAAGGCGCTCAACTCGGCTTCGGCGTAAGCGCCAAATTCTCCGCCTTTTGATAGAGGCTTAAAAATTGGCGCATACCAACTGTCGAAGCCAGTCGATGACAGTTTCGCCGTGCCACAGAACACCAGCCCGCATTCCACTACCGCCATGATGACTTGAAATTGTTTCATTACATCAAGTTCTTGCGATTTGTCACCCTGTCATATTTGGCATGTGCTTTTTCCGTGGCAAGAGGGTATAAAGAAAAAATGTTGGGCAGGTGCAACTTTTTTGGTAAGATCCTGCCGTGCGAAAACCACATTGATCGGTATCAATAAAGATGCGGCATGTTGTGGCGCCCGTTGATGCAGACCAGTGGACGTTTTCCCTGGCGAGGTGATAGAAAAAAGCATCGGCCGCAAAGAGACATTTTTAAACATTATAAAAAAGCGGTCGTAACTGTGATCAATGCGGCAATAAGTCATCTTGCGAATCAACTGAACCAGTTTTTGAAGCGGTCGTTCGGTCTCACCGAAGACATCGTCACCGTATCCAATATTGTGGAGCCCGACGGCAGCATCGCACCCAATGTGAACAACAAGCTGGTGATGCTGCTCACAAACATCGAGCGCGACACGGTTCCGTTCCGCAAGCCGTCCAGTAACGCCAGCGGTAACGCACGTTCCCCCATCAGCGTACCGCCCCTCTATCTGAATCTGTATGTCATGGTGGCGGCAAATTTCAGCGGCAAGAACTACCCTGAAGCATTGAAACTGATCTCGAACACGATCAGCTTTTTTCAACGGCAGCCGGTATTCGATCGGAACAGTACGCCGGATCTCGATCAGCGCATCGAAAAACTGATCCTGGATATGGAGAACCTGAAGATTCAGGATTTGAGCAACGTGTGGGGACTTTTGGGCGGGAAATACCTGCCATCCGTGCTTTACAAGGTCAGGATGGTCACGTTCGATGCAGCTGATATCGTGGGGCAGGTGCCTACGCTGCAAGATCCGCAGCTTTCTTTGAATCATTAGGATCCGCCGCGCGTTATGGGATTTTATCGATCGTTATTCAGCATTTCGGTAGAGCATGCGTTCTTTACCGACGGCACGTGCAAGGCGCTCGAATTCGTGCCGACCTCAAAGACCGCCGCGCTGCTGTCCAAAACCGGTCTTCTGATCAGGAGCAGCCCGAACGGCATCACCGTCTTTTGCGAAGAGAAGCAACTGGATGACTTGCGTCGCGATGCGACCGATCCGGAAAAACGTTTATCCCTGTCCTACAAGGTATATCCGACCGACCCGTACTTTGGCCAATACACGCATCCGAGCGTACGCAGCACGGACGAGATGCTTTATTTCGACAGCATGCGCGCAGCCAGCGACGCGGACGGAAGGCTGTGCCTGCATGACGGCGACTTTGTGTCGGCGTCATCATTTCAAGCGCTGGATTCCCCGGCCTTGCACGGGAAACTCGATAAAAAAGACATTTTGCTCAAGCCGGGCTTTGTCATCGATGTCGCGATGGCGGCCGACAGTAGCGCACCATCCTCCGACGTTCCGGGCATGCCATTGCAACGCTACTACCTCCGGTTTGCGGCACGGCAGAGCCTCTGGAAATACTATTTTCTGGGTGATCTCGCAGCGAAAGACCTCTACATCACCGATCTCGATAACAAGAGTGGATTTGAACGTGTCGGAAGTATGGCGCTGCCGGGGAACAAGCGTGCGCAGGTCTTCATCTCCAATGCGCCGATTTCGATGCGAGAGGTCCATGGGCAGCGCTTTCAGTTGAAGGAAAACGGGCAGATGGGTGAAAAAGTATTGATCAAGCGTTTGCCAAATGCGGTTGTCAGTCAAATCAATAGAGAGGTGGTGGATGGGAGGGCAGTACTGGTTTCAGAAATGTATGTTAACTAGCACTAAGCAAGTGGTCAAAAGTCTTTTGACAAACAAAGGAATTCCCTCCCTTTCAAGGGGAGGGTTAGGGGTGGAGCAGGGGTTTCGCGGGACATGTCCCGCGCCTGCGGAACGACACAGGCTTGCAAGCCTGTGTCGTTCCGCAAGGGGGGATGGGTTTAATGCCGTGGCTTGTAACCCATCCCCATCCCAACCTTCCCCTTGAAGGGGAAGGAGCTCGAACAGTATCCGGTGAATGTTTGCCTGTGTATTTCAAAAGCATCGCAGTTTTCAGGAAGCAAGTTCGATAACCTTACGAAGGAGAAGCTATGGGGCAGTACAAAACACCCGGCGTTTACATTGTTGAAAAAAGCGCCTTTCCCAACTCCGTAGTCGAAGTAGCGACTGCGGTTCCGGCGTTCATCGGCTATACCGAGAAAGCCGACAACAAGGGTACGTCACTGGCGGACAAGCCTTGGCGCATTACGTCGATGGCGGAGTTTCACAATTATTTCGGCTTCGCGCCGAAGGCGAAATTCAGCATCGTGGAGAAAACGGCAGAGGTCAAGGACGACAAGGAATTTACGCTGCGCGACCCGAAGGCCAAGAAGGACGTTCCCGCCACCGACTATGTGTTGAAACAGGACGAGGGGCGCTATCTTCTTTATTACAGTATGATGCTGTTTTTCCAGAACGGCGGCGGCCCTTGCTATATCGTATCGATCGGCAAGCACGGCGACGATATCGATCCCGGCAAGCTGACCGGCGGCATCGATTTTCTGCTCAAGGAACAGGAGCCCACGATGGTGGTGATTCCCGATGCCGTGTTGTTGAAGCAGCCGGACTGCATTTCGGTGCAACAAGCCGCACTGGCGCATTGCGGCGAAAAGATGCGCAACCGGTTCGCGATTCTGGATATTTACGACGGCTACAAAGACCGCAACGATCCGAGCGGGGACTGCATCGCGAAGTTCCGTGACGATCTCGGCATTAACAATCTCGACTTTGCCGCCGCCTACTATCCATGGGTGAACACCACGATTGTGCAGGACAGGGCGCTGAGTTATGAAAATATCTCGAATCTGGACGTGCTACAGACGCTGCTGAGAACGGAACTGGCACTTCCCGCAGCGGATGCGGCTCCCGAGCCTGTGCCGGAGGGTGGTGTGCCACCGAAAAAAGACCTGAAAGTAGAGGCGGCAAAAAACGCTGTAGCGGATATCGGCAATGCGTGGGATAAGGATGAGACTCTCACGGCCGACACCGTCGCGACCAAGAAAATTTTCTTGAACAAGACGTTGAGCGCGATCAGTCCGCTGTTCAATTCCATTCTGGGCGCAGTCAAGAACCGGCTCAATCTGCTGCCGCCAAGCGCCGCCATGGCCGGCGTGTACACGATGGTCGACAACTCACGCGGCGTATGGAAGGCACCGGCCAACGTCAGCCTGAATTCCGTCGTCTCCCCAACGGTCAACATCACGCATGCCGAACAGGAAGACCTGAACGTGACGACCGCCGGCAAATCGATCAACGCGATACGCACTTTCATTGGCGAAGGTACGCTGGTGTGGGGCGCCCGCACACTCGACGGCAACAGTCTCGACTGGCGCTATGTCAATGTCCGGCGCACGATGATCATGCTTGAAGAATCGATCAAACTGGCGTCCAAGGCCTATGTATTCGAGCCCAACGTTGCCAATACCTGGGTCACGATCAAGGGCATGATCCGCAATTTCCTGACCGGCATCTGGAAGCGCGGCGGTCTGGCCGGCGCCAGCCCGGACGATGCATTTGCGGTGTTCGTCGGCTTGGGCGAAACCATGACCTCCGAAGATATTCTCGAAGGGATGTTGAAGATCACCGTGCTGGTCGCGATCACCAGACCGGCAGAATTTATCGAGATTACGTTCCAGCAGCAGATGCAAAAATCCTGACGCAGCGAACACTAATACTTCGCTGTTGCGAATTGCAAAAAATTAATAATTCACTCATTCGATAGAGGTTTGTTATGGCAGATGACGGTTCAAAACAATCAACCAGCGTATGGCCCATGCCGAAGTTTTACTTTCAGGTGAAATGGGATTCTCAGGTCATGTCGTTTCAGGAAGTTTCGGGACTGGATGTCCAGTCCGAAGAAATCAAGTACCGTCACGGCGACAGCCCGGAGTTCTCGGTAATCAAGATGCCGGGCATGAAAAAAGTCGGCAACGTCACCATGAAAAAAGGTGTCTTCAAGTCAGACAACAAGTTCTGGGACTGGTTTAACCAGATCAAGATGAATACCATCAAACGCCTGCCGGTGACCATCAGCCTGCTCGATGAAACTGGCGCACCGACCATGGTATGGACGCTGGCGAATGCCTGGCCGACCAAGATCACGGGCACCGATCTCAAGGCCGAAGGCAATGAAGTGGCGATCGAGACCATCGAGATCGTGCATGAAGGTCTGACCATCGCCAATTCGTGATGCCACGGATCTCTTTACACCCTGAGGTTGCACAACGATGTCATTAAGCTTGTCATCCGCGCTGGGCACGGGCGGCTATCCGCCGTCCGCGTTCTATTTCAAGGTCGTGTTCAGCGCGACTCTGGGAATGTCCGACACGTCCTTCCAGGAAGTGTCGGGCATTACGTCGGAAATCGAAACCGAAACCGTGGTCGAGGGCGGTGAAAACCGCTACGTGCATCATTTGCCGAAAGGGGTCAAGCATCCGTTTCTGGAATTGAAGCGCGGCATCGCGCCGTTGACCTCGCCGCTGGTGATTTGGTGCCGCTCCGTGCTCGAACTGGATTTCGTTGCGCCCATCGTCGCCATGCCGATTGCGGTGTATTTGATGAACGAAGACAAGGTGCCGATACGCGCGTGGACCTTCGCCAATGCCTATCCGGTGAAGTGGGAAGTCGAAAATTTCGGATCGACGAAGAATGAAGTCGCGATCGAAAAGATCGTGTTGAGCTACAACTACTCCAACCGTCTGATTTAACGCCATGTCAATCTCCATAAGACAATTGACGATCAAGTCGAATGTGGTCCAGAAGTGCGAAAACGGCAGCGGCACGGACAACGCCGAGGCATCGGAGCAGCAGATGGAATTGAAGGAAGAAATTCTTGAAGAATGCAAAAACCTGATTCTGACCATGTTGGAGCAGAAAGGGGACAGGTAAATGCCGGGTATCAGCACAGGACTGAAGAAGAAACTGACGATCTCGCCTTGCACGGTGGACGAGGCCGGCAATATATCGGTGGATTCGTCCAAGCCGGCGTTTGAGGCGCTGATCAATCCGGCAGGATACAAGCACCAGCGTTCGATCGAATACAACAAGAAAAAGACACTGGGGCAGGCGGGCGCGGCGCCGAAATTCAGCGCGATTTGCCCGGAAAAAATCGTGCTTCAAGACCTGATTCTGGATGGCACGGGCGTGGTCGTTCTGATCGGCATGAGCGATGTCAAAACGATGGTCCAGAACCTGATGGATGTGGTGTACAAATATATCGGCACCAATCACGAGCCGAACCACGTCCGTCTGCTGTGGGGCAGTCTGATCTTTTTCGGACGCGTCGAATCGATCGGCGTCGATTACACGCTGTTCAAGCCGAGCGGAGAGCCATTGCGGGCAAAGCTGCAACTCACCTTCGTCGGTTGGATGAGCGATCAGGAAGCAAGTCTCAAGGCAAACCGCTCATCGCCCGATCTCACGCATATCGTGGAGGTCAAGGCCGGCGACTCGCTGCCGCTTTTGTGCTATCGCATTTACAAGGACAGCGCGTATTACATGGAAGTGGCGCGGGTGAACAACATCACCAATTTTCGCGACCTCAAACCGGGGTTGAAACTTCGCTTTCCGCCACTTGCTTAGACTACTTCAGAGGTGATCCATGGCAGATTCTCCAGCGTTGGACAGCACTGGCGTTGTCAAGTTGACGATTACCAGCGACGGCAGCCCACTTGCGGACAGCATCAAAATCGTATCGGTCGAGATCAACAAGACCATCAACAAGATTTCCATCGCTCGCATCGTGGTGCTGGATGGCGACATGCCGGACGATGCGTTTCCGGTCAGTGATGCGGATAGCTTCAAGCCCGGCGCCGCGATCAAGATCAGTGCCGGATACGACCAGACGGATGAATCGATATTCGAAGGGGTCGTCATCCGCCACGGCATCAAGATTAGCGGCGCCAACTATGCGCGGCTCGTGATCGAATGCCGCGACAAGGCGGTCGGCATGACCATCGGCCGCAAGAATGCGAATTACGTCGATCAGAAGGATAGCGACATCATCACCAAGCTGATCGGCAATTGTTCCGGGTTGACCGCCGATGTGGGAAGCACGGACACGCAATACAAGGAGCTGGTCCAGTATTACTGCACAGACTGGGACTTCATGATCGCACGCGCTGAAGTCAATGGTTTGCTGGCGATCGTCGATGCCGGTACCGTGACGGTCAAGGCGCCGCAGACGAGTGCGGCAGCGACGCTGACAGTGACCTACGGCGTGGACTTGATGGAGTTCCATGCCGATATCGATGCCAGGACGCAGCTGACATCGGTCAAGGGCACGACATGGGATATGGCGACCCAAGCAGTGCAGGAGCAGGCGGCCAGTCCGCAGACGCTCAATACCCAAGGCAACCTCGATTCGGCAACGCTGGCAAAAGTGATCGGCCTCGATGCGTATCGGCTCCAGACGCCGGTGACGATGGAGAGCGGGGCGCTGAAGGCATGGGCCGATGGCCAGCAGTTGAAGGCCGGTCTGGCAAGGATTCGGGGTCGGATGAAATTCCAAGGCAGCGCGAAGGCCAAGCCGGGCGCGTTGATTGAACTCAAAGGCGTTGGCGCCCGTTTCAGCGGCAATGTATTTGTCAGTGCGGTCAATCATGAAATCGAGAATGGCAACTGGATTACGGAAGTCGAGTTCGGTATGCCGCACAACTGGTTCACCGAACAGTCGGACGTGGTGGCGCCCGCTGCCGCCGGTTGGACGCCGGGCATCGAAGGCTTGCAGATCGGCGTGGTGAAAAAACTGGATGCGGACCCCGATGGACAATACAAGATACAAGTGTCGGTGCCGGTCCTGCAGGCCGAAACGGATGGTGTCTGGGCCAGGCTGGCCAGCTTTTACGGATCGGACGGCATCGGCGCATTCTTCATCCCGGAAATTGGCGACGAAGTGATCCTCGGTTATTTCAATAACGATCCTTCGTATCCGGTGATACTCGGCAGTCTGTACAGCAGCAAGCACAAACCGCCATATGAACTGACCGCCGACAATTTCACCAAGGCGATTGTCACCAAAAGCAAACTGAAAATCATCTTCGACGACGACAAGAAGATCATCACCGTCATTACGCCTGCCAATAACCAGATCGTCATCAGCGATGATGCCAAATCGATCTTGTTGCAGGACCAGAACCAGAACAAGGTCGAACTGAAGCCGGACGGCATATATATCGATAGCGCGAAGGACATCGTGATGAGCGCGAAAGGAAAGGTCACCATCACCGCAGTCGGCAATATCGAAAGCACGTCCAACGCGGATATCAAGAGTCAGGGATTGAACATCAATAACAATGCCAATGTCGGTTTCGTCGCCAAAGGTGCGGCGAGCGCGGAACTGTCCGCATCGGGACAGACGACCGTAAAAGGGGCGATGGTCATGATTAATTAGAGCGCATTGCAAATCACTGTAGGGGTGTAGCAGGGAATTCGGATCGCCTGCGATCCGCCT
>CBINHE010000114.1:0-11668 GCA_966250375.1 uncultured Oxalobacteraceae bacterium | reverse complement strand
TTGCCGACGTGCTGTCATTTAAATCGAAAATCCTGAGTCCGACAGACTCCTAGGGCCGGTCATGAAAATCGCAAGGATTTCATTGCTCCCACAATGCATTTCCAGCCAAATCCATGTATGTCAAATACAGCCTCAGATCAAATTCGAACTGATGGTAATTCGGCTCCATGTATTCGCATAATTTATAAAATGCCTTGTTGTGCTCTTTCTCTTTCAAGTGCGCCAGTTCATGCACGGAGATCATTTTCAGGAACTCGATCGGCACATGCTTGAATACCGATGCGACCCTGATCTCGTGCTTGGCCTTGAGCTTGTTGCCTTGCACTCTGGAGATGAAGGTATGCGACCCCAGTGCATGCTTGATCACATGGATCTTGTTATCGAAGCTTACCTTGCTGAGCGGATCGGCGTTACGCAAGAAGTTGCTTTTCAAGTCCAACACATACTGATACAGCGCCTTGTCGGTCCGAATGTCGTGCGCTGCTTCATACTTCGTCAGCAGCACATCCGCCAGTTTGTTTTGCGTGACAAGCCCCTGCACCTGTTTCTTCAGGTCTTCAGAATAGCCCGCCAGGTATTTCATCTCTTGCATTGCGTACCACCTATCTTTATTCTGGCGCCGCATCCAGCAACGCCACAGTCGCCTGCATCACGGTCGGACTAAGCGCTGGACCAAACTGGTTGAATATCGCGACATTGGCCGCGTCGTGTCCATATGCGACATTAACGCGTCCGCCGCGCGGTGAATCCTGTGTCGCATCGAAGGTGTACCAGCGCCCGCCCACATACGCTTCGAACCACGCATGAAAATCCATCGGCTGCAGCCCGTGCAAATAGCCCACTACCATGCGTGCCGGAATGCACAGGCCGCGACACAACGCGATGCCCAAATGCGCGAGATCGCGGCACACGCCCTCGTGCCGCTGGTTCACCTCAATGGCGGACAACTGGTAATGATTGGACGCCGGATCGAAGCGTACCGAGCGCCGAATCCAGTCCACGATGCACGCCACCTGATCGTATCCCGGGGTGACATTTTTCACGATATCGTTGGCCAAATCGATGAATTGCTCGGATTCGCAATAGCGACTTGGCAAAAGATACGTCAGCACCGAATCCGGCAGCGTCTGCACCTCGTCAAACGGCGCACCAGGCGCCACGTCGATCACGCCGGCGGTCATCACGTCAGCCGACGTACGGATGGAAAATTCGCCGGGCGGTGCAATTAGACGCTGGCACAGGTTGCCGTAATTATCGGTAAACTCCGTCACCGGCACGCTCGGCTTCAATGTATAGGTTTCGCGTGCCACCCACTGCTGTGCGCCGCTGCGCGGACGCAGCATCAGAATGAACGGCGTGGGAATGCTCACCGTGAAGGCAAGGTTGCAACTGGTATGGAGCCACACGGGGTGTTTCCCTCTCTATCAAAAACCACAGCATCTGGTGGCGGCGGTGTATCAGAATCGAATGCTTTGGCGGCGTTTTTCACGCTGCCGACTTGTGTTGCAAGGGCGCGATTTTAACGCGTTGCCGTTGATTGAAGCGAATACCAGGTTCGTTTGGCATCCTCCATCTGGAACGGCAACCCGAAACAAAGAAACTGAGCCGGCGTTGATTGAAATGAACAAGCACATATTTTGCTTAAAATTACAGTAATCGAATTGATTGCAATCTTGTTGCCCACCATTGCATCATGCCTACCTTGGATAAATTACTCTCCCGCAAATCGCTGGAAGAACTTGCCGGAACAGCCGCCTTTCAGCGGGGGGAAGAATACTTTTACGCTAACGCCGTCAGTCATCTGAGCGACGATGGCACCAAGCTGACTGCGCGCGTTACCGGCACCGAAAACTATCGCGTCGAATTGTGGGTTGATGATGGCAACCTTGGCTACGACTGCACTTGTCCACGCGCTGCCGACGGCTATTTTTGCAAGCATTGTGTGGCGGCAGGCCTCGCATGGCTTGAGCAGAAAAACGAGAAGCCAGAAGGATCGAGGTCTTCCTCCGGGAAGAAACGAGAAAGACATGACCCATTGCAAGCGATCCGCGACTACCTGTTACTGCAGCAACCCGAGGCGCTCGTCGAATTGCTGTTAAAAGCCGCGTCAAATGACGACCAGCTCTACCAATCGTTATTACTGAAAGCCGAGCGCCTGGCTGGCCCGGAGAACGCCATCAAAGCGTATCGAGATGCAATCGATAGCGCTACCCGGATCCATGATTTCATCGACTGGCGCGAAGCCGCGTCTTTTGCAGGTAACTTGGATCAGGTGGTGGATTCGATGCAAGAATTACTCAATCAAGAAAGTGTCGCCGCACTGGTTGAACTAACCGAATATGCAATTGTGCGCACCGAACGGGCGCTTGAACAGGTCGACGATTCCAATGGCGAAGTTGGCGAAATATTGGACCGCATGAGCACATTGCACCTGAAAGCATGCGAACTGGCAAAGCCCGGCCCAACAGAACTCGCCGAGCGCCTGTTCAGCTATGAGATGACGTTACCGTTCGACACTTTTTACGGAAGTGCGCGTACCTATGCAAACGTTCTGGATGTGCAGGGGCTGAATCGTTTTCGGGAATTGGCGGAAGCAGAATGGCGCAAGGTGAAACCGCTACGCGCCGAAGCGCGTAGCGGTGCGACATTCGACGATAACCGCTGGCGTATCACGCACATCATGGAAACCCTCGCCAATATTTCCGGCGATATCGAGGAACTGGTTGCCATCAAAAGCCGTGATTTGTCGCTCGCCTACCATTATCTGCAGATTGCCGAAATCTATCGCAACGCAGGCCAGCAAGACAAAGCGCTCGACTGGGCCGAGCGTGGCTTGGAGGCGTTTCCTGATCGGACCGATAACCGGCTGCGAGACTTCCTGGTTGGCATTTATCTGAATCGCGGACGTAACGACAAGGCATTACAACTCACTTGGATTCAGTTCGAGGAACAGCCGCATCTGGAGCACTACAAGAAACTGTCCGCTGTCGCGACGCGGCTGAAAGTCTGGCCGCAACAGCGGCAGCGCGCACTGCAACGGATCGACGCCGCTATCGCGGCCCAAGCTAAAGTGATCAGCCGCTGGAAACCGAAATCATCAATGCCGGACCAATCGCCAAGAGCGGAGATCGCCTTATGGGAAAACGATCTCGATGCGGCGTGGCACGCCGTTCATCAAGGCACTTGCCGGCAAAGTTTGCTGATTGCGCTGGCAGAAAAACTCGAAGCCACACGTGCAACCGATGCGATTGCGCTCTACCGCAAGGTGATCCCGGATATTGTGGAACAAACCAGCAACAGAGCCTATGAAGAAGCCATCACGCTGATTCGCAAGGTGGGCAAATTGATGAAGGCGCAGGGACAGGCCATCGCGTTTGGGGAATACCTTGCGGAGCTGCGGGTGCAATACAAACCGAAGCGCAACTTCATCAAGTTGCTGGATGGCGTGATTCGGGTCCATTGACGCCGGTCGGATAGTGCCGGCAACACGCAGAATTCTGGCAAGCTCGCACTTAGATTTGTAGGACGATAAGCGTAGCGCATTGCGCCGCATGCTCACTCAGCTAATAAAATAGCCCCCCAAGGGCGCCATGCGCGACGATCATTGGACATCAGGGGAATTTAGCCCAGCATACGGCGCAATGCGCTGCGCTTATTGACGCCCTACTTGGTACGAGTTACGGCCTTGCAGATGAAACTGCAATAGTCAAAGTCGAGTTAATGTGATGGTTAAATGAGACATTGTTTCAGGGGATACGTCATGTAAATTGTTTTCATCACCATGCTGAATGTCCGTAACGAGAAATTTCGTTCCAGGACAAATAAGAACTTCCTTCTCATGTGGTGCACAAGATACCAAACCGATATCCGGTCCGCCATTGTTAATAATAAAGTGAACGTTTCCAGAAAATGCGCGCGTTTTGTCAGTTGTGGTACTGATAAAGCTATTTTCTATAATCGTTTCATTTACCAAATATCTTTCGATGCTCTTTGAATAGGATGCTTTTATGCTCCTATACACTGGCCCTTCGAATACAGGGAGTTGGTTAAGAGCGGATGCCAAATTAAGAATATACGGCTCGTATTTAGCCAATTCTGTTCTATTGCTATTTCGGAGAGCGGTGTTCATGTGTTGGTAATTTACCCCCCCAAATCCCATCGTATATTCCAATACCGCTTTCAAGTTGGCTTCAGGAATTTTGCTTAAATCCGGGGCTTTCTCTATCCGCTCTTTGAGTCTGTTTTCAAGCCACTCATTAAGATCGGGATGAAGCTGATCGTTATATTTTTTCTCAATTTCAGGAGTAGTACGAAAGCTGCCAATGTCTCTATCAATACGGAGTATCTGGTTTATGGTGATGTTTGGTTTTGGCAGCCAGCCTTTTTGTTGAAACAACCTTGTTGTGGCTTGATGTTTTCTCCTTTCGTCACCGATATTTCCACTCCCCCCCTGATCCATTTGCGTGCGGATATTGATGCTGCTGTTCTGAGCCGGAATTGCAGGTGTTTGACGAAAAAAAAGAGGCAGCGAAGAAGGTACAAGGCAATTGTTAAACATGTTTCAGTTTCGTGAATGGGATGCAAGTCCTACAGCTAGATAAGATAAGTGGTGTTTGTGAGAAAACGGTTCCATCGATAGTTTGTTAAAGACGGCATGAGTGAGGCATGCGCCCCTGGCAGAAGGCATTGCTGGCAGGACCATCCGTCGTTCTTACCCATCGGCACCTGGAATTGCGCAGAAACTTCCTTATCTCGGAGCGCAGGTTCTACTCTTTTCCCTATGAGAAAACTGCGCTGATCCTGGCAGCAGATAGCATCCACATGATGCACAATAATCGCTCCCCCATAGAAAGGAGCGCACCATGCGAGCCATTCTGTTGATGCTGTCTATGCTGCCCGCCATCGCACTCGCCGGCGGCTCCAATTACACCGTGACTCCCGGCATCTCGCAGCCCACCGGCAAGGTTTCCGAATGGCCGGTACCCACCCCGAAGTTCGCACGCGACCCGGCTGTCGCGCCCGACGGCAAGATCTACATCGCCGTAATGCACGGCAACCGGCTGGCACGCTTCGATCCCGCAACACAAAAATTCGATGAATGGGATTTGCCTGCAGGAACCAGGCCGCACGGATTGGTTGTGGATGAAAATGGCACGGTGTGGATGACTGGCAACGGCAATGGTACGCTGCTGGAAATTCCATTTACCAACGGCCAGCCGGGCCGGATGATCGCGCACAAGGTGCCGTCTGGCGGTAGTCCGCACACGATTATTTTCGATAAACGCAAAGGCCATGAAGCGCTATGGTTCACCAATCAATCAGCTGACAAGGTGACGCGCTTTGATCGCGCATCCCGGAAGATGACCGAGTTTTCCACACGCGATGGGCCTTACGGGCTGGCAATGGATCAGGCGGGTAATGTCTGGTTTTGTCAGGCTAGCGGGCAGCGCGTCGGCCGCATCGATGCCACCAGCGGACAGGTGATGGAGCTCGATCTGGGGCGCGGTTCACTGCCGCGCCGGATTGCAGCGGCGCCGGACGATACGCTGTGGGTAGTGCGTTATGGCGACGGCAAGCTCACGCATATCGATGCGAAGAGTGTGAAGGTGATCAAGAACGTCGACATGCCTGCTGGGCCGTCAGGCCATCCGTATGCGGTGACGGTGGATGGTGCGGGCAAGGTGTGGGCGAACGAGATCGGCACCGATACGGTGGCACTGTTCGATCCGGCGACCGAAAAATTCCGCGTATTTGCCTTGCCGTCCAAAAATGAAGGGATACGCAAGATGGTGGTCGATGCGCAGGGGCGGCTCTGGTATATGGGTAGTCACAGCGGCAAATTGGGTGTGGTCGAATAAAGGCCGCTGCGTTCGTCGGAACCCGTTTGAGCATTAATGACGATAGCGGCTCCTGATTGCCACCAATATGTGATGTTGAGCGACTTACCCTGAGGTGTGTGCAGATTTGTGCAGCGCTTGACTATCAAGTTATTGCCACAAGCAAACAGAACTAACACCGGGTCGCAATCACTTCAAGATATTCCGATTCAATGTAGGTGATATCGTCGCTTGCCTGATTGTGTGCGGACCAAAGCTGCTCCAGGTCCCGCCGCAATGGGATTTGACCGTTGTCGTCAAGCATGTCGAACGCACGCCCAACAGGGCCGAAGTAAATGCGAAAAAATTCGACCACCTCCGGTTGCGAAAACGGGTATCGCATCGGGTACGTGTGGCGCGTCAGTTGCAAGTTTTTCACGCGATCGCCCAAACGCTCAGTCACGATGACTTCTTCACCCCAAAGTGTTGGGGACGGTATGCCGAGCGGCGGTGGCATATACGTGTTGAGCAGCGTGAGCATCTGGCCGACAAAGCCGTCTGGCGTCCAGTTGAACATGATGATGCGCCCGCCTGGTTTGCAAACCCGTATCAGCTCGGAAGCGACGCGTTCCGGGTGCGGCGCAAACATTGCGCCGTTCATGCTCGTGACGACATCAAAGCTGCTGTCGGCGTAAGGCAACTCTTCGGCATCGCCTTCGTCGAAGTGTGCCGGCAAATTTTCCGCGGCGGCGCGAGCGCGCGCTTGTTCGATCAGGTTGGGGGCGATGTCGATGCCGGTTGCATCGATGCCGGCGCGCGCGGCGGGGATCACAAGTTGACCATTGACGCAGGCAACATCCAGTAAGCGTATACCGGACGGCAGCGCCAGCCTGTTCCAGATTTCCATTGCGCCAGGCTCTAGATACTTGGCAACCATGCCAAAGTCACCGGCCATCCAAGTTGCTTTTTGAGCAGCTTTCAGCTTTTCTGCGGTGGAGGAAGTGGCATTCATTACGATGCTCCTTTCGCATTCCATTACGTCTTGCCGAGGAGGCTCATTTTTGCAGCGCACCCGAAGTCTTCGTCTAATACCAATCTTCTGTCATAACGTGACAGATGAAATCGATGGATTTTTTCGACCGGCAAGGCGAGAGGAGGCGCCATAGCGAGCTATGGCAACGACGAGCAACGCAGGCGGGCGGAAAAAGACGCGATTTCATGTCACGTTATGGCGGAAGATTGGTATAAACCGGTAACGCTGCCAATCGTTGATTGACCGGGCCGAACTGGCTAAGTTTCGATGTGGATCATGTTGACGTTGGGCCGCGCATTACATTGGGTAAACACCATGCGGTCTGCGCCGCTCTGCGTAATGAGGCAGCCGATTTCGGCGCCAAACGTCGCGCTTGGCTTTTCGCGGAAATGGCCTGTGGACTTATGCGGAAATCAGGGACGGCAGCATGCCAAATCCCATGAAAAATCCCAACCGCTAATGGATACCCAATCGATGGGACAAGCGATTGCGACACCTTGTCGCAATGCCGGCAGAAACGATAACATTGGCTTTTCGGACGCAGTGCATGGACTAACTTCCGGGCACCACATCCGGCAACACCACATTCACATCCAGCACTTCCAGATTGCCTTGCCGATCAAGCGAAATCTTGATGTCGTCGGCATTGACCTTCGCGTACTTGGAGATTACCGCGATCAATTCCTTGTGCAGCGCCGGCAGAAAGTCAGGGCCATCAAAACCGTTGCGCTCGCGCGCGATGATCACTTGCAGGCGCTCTTTGGCAGCGACCGCGGTCTTGGGTTTGGAATTGAACAGGAAAGATAAAAGTGCCATGTTATTTGCCTCTGAAAATGCGCTGCAGCAAACCAGGCTTTTCATAGTGGGTAAAACGCAGCGGCAGATCCTCGCCCAAGAAGCGTCCCACAACATCCTGATAGGCGTGCGACACGTCGCTGCCTTCGATATGAATCGCAGGATTGCCCTGGTTGGATGCATGCAGCACGGATTCCGATTCCGGGATGATGCCGATCAGCGGAATGCGCAGGATTTCCTGCACGTCGGTGTAGGACAGCATCTCGCCGGCGTCAACGCGCTTCGGTACATAACGGGTAACGAGCAAATGCTCCTTCACCGGCTCGCCGCCGTTTTGCGCGCGGCGCGATTTGGCCTGGATGATGCCGAGGATGCGGTCAGAGTCGCGCACCGACGACACTTCAGGATTGGTCACGATGATTGCTTCGTCGGCGAAAGTCAGCGCCATCACGGCGCCGTGCTCGATACCGGCGGGTGAGTCGCAGACGATGTATTCAAAACCCATCTTGCCGAGTTCCGCCAATACCCGCTCGACACCGTCTTCGCTCAGCGCATCCTTGTCGCGCGTTTGTGATGCCGGCAACACGTACAGGTTGTCGCAATGCTTGTCCTTGATCAGCGCCTGATTGAGGCTGGCTTCATTGTTGATGACATTGATGAGGTCATATACCACGCGCCGCTCGCACCCCATGATCAAGTCGAGGTTACGCAGTCCGACGTCGAAATCGATCACAACGGTTTTATGTCCGCGCATCGCCAAGCCGGATGCAAAGCTGGCACTGGAAGTGGTTTTGCCTACCCCGCCTTTACCGGATGTCACAACAATAATTCTCGCCACAAAAAGCTCCTTTAAGGAAATACCAAAATCAGTCGTGTTCTTAGCGTGTCTAACAAAATTTCTCTGGCAAGGTGCGCCGACGCAGACAGCAGGGATGAGAGGACGTTGCCAGGCACTCTTAGCGCGTCGCGGAATTCATTGCCTTCACATCCAGGCTGTCGCCGATCAGGCGAATCTGCGCGGGATGCTGCGCCAAATCCTTGGGAAACCCATCTTCGAAGGTGCGATAAATACCCGCAATTGACACCAGCTCCGGCTCCATGCTCATCGCAAAAATCCGCGCTTCCGCATTGCCGCTGGCACCGGCCAGCGCGCGCCCTCGCAACGGCGCATAAATATGGATGCTGCCGTCGGCAATCACCTCGGCGCCGTTGTTGACGGCTGCCATCAGAATCAGGTCGGAGCCGCGTGCATAAATGCGCTGCCCGGCACGCACCGGCGTATCGATGATCATCGAGCCGAATAGCGCCGGCGGCGGTACAGGCGCGGGGGCTGGCTGCGGCGCGGCGACTTCGTGGCGCGGCTTGACGGTCACATCCAGGCTCAGGCCATGCGCAAGAATTTGCGGCGCCATCTCGGGGGACGCATTGCGCACCGCAACCGGATTCAAGCTGTAGGATTTGAAGAGGGCGATCAGTGCCGCCCAATCGATATTGCACTTGCCGAAGTCGATCGCCCCGATATCGAGTACCGCCAACTCGCCATCGAAATAATCGGATTCACCGCCGGTCACGTCCTTCATGGCGGCATCGAGCAACGCTGGATCGGATTCATGCAGGATTGCCGACACGGCGACAACGGTCGAAATTTTGATCTCTAGCGGCTTGATCGATTGGCTTTTTGGCATAGAACTGAGGATGTGTTCGCGATTGTTTAAGGCATTTCTGCCCACATCAGATTTTACTTCGTGGCACCATCTGGTGAACGGCCGCACGCAAGTAAAACCATAAAAAACCACGTTCCTCAAAAAGAACGGGCCGCATCAAAGACGGCCCGTATTATAACCTTGCTAACCTTGCGTTCGATTGGTTCCGGCCAAGATGACGTCACCGGATACAAAAGAGTGTGGCGCAATGCGCCACGAAATCAGGAACTGGGTTCTGTCAGCCTGAGTGTTTGCCCTGGGCGGATCTGGTTCGGGTCCTGGAGATTATTCCAAGTCGCAAGGTCTTGATAATTCATGCCGTGCTCCCGCGCGATGCCGGATAACGTATCACCCTTGGCCACAGTGTACTCATCGGCAGAGCCGGAAGAGCCTGACGATTTTGTGGTGGCTGGAGTGGCAGGAGGAGTGGCAGGGGTGGCAGGAGTGGCCGGTTCAGTAGGGGCTGACGCTTGAGGGGCGGGTTGGCTCGGCTCGGTTGCGGTCACTGGCGGCGTCGGTTCAGGAGTAGCTGGCGTGACGGGTGCCGGCTCGGGAGTAGTTGGCGTTACGGGTGCCGGTTCAGGAGCAGTCTGCGTGGCGGGGGGCGGCGTGGGTGTTGTTGAGGTAGATTCATCCCTTCGCTGGCAAGCAAACAGAACGGGCAACAGAATTGCAAAGAGCGTAAAGCGTTTCATGATTTGATTCCTTTCTCCATGGTTCAAGTGTGATTGCGAACTCTGAGATACGCCATGCGAGCAGATCTGGGAAGTTTTTTGCTTTTGAAAAACAACCGTGTCCGGTTGTTGATTGCCCCTGAAAAGGCTCTGGCAAAACCTTGGAACTTATTGCAGATTACATAAATTTATCCATCTCATATTGTTGAGCCTCAAACGCGTGGGATTAAAGCGCGCACATAGTCGTGCCGGGCCACTGTGTGATCAACGTTGGGTAACATTCCATGCACGTTACCGTCACTTATTCATGCGTACTCCATGCAATCACCGTTGAGAAAAACCACCTTTTACAGTTAACTTTAATCCGGGATAAGCCACCCCGAGAAGGCGAACCCTGGAACGGCTTTCCTGAGTGCAAGGGGGGAGTCGGGTTTCTTGGAGGGCAATGCAGGAAGGAGCGTTCCCTTGCAAGGGAACGCCGTTACCGTTACGCAGGCACGGCGCAGTGCGCCGCGAATTCCCTGCTCCACCACGAGGCGCAACAACACAATGCACCCCAAAGAGGCCCGTGGCGCCCCCTATATCCAGGATAAATCCGCTCCAAGGGGCGCATCAAAATAAAACACCTGCATGCAATAACAGGTCAAAATGCAATGCGCAGCGCCAATCTTGCATTCACAATTTATCCAATTCCATCATGCTAGAGCTTCATCCTGACCGAATCGATTTATGGTTCGTCTTCTTTGACGAAATACATGATGACCATCTATTGCATCAATATCGGAACCTGCTGACAGAAGAAGAACGAGGCCGGGAACGTCGCTTTCATTTTGCCAGAGACAGGCATCGCTACCTGCTGACGCGGGCAATGGTCAGGACCGTGCTATCGCGATACGCTATTGTGACGCCGGCGCAGTGGGTATTCTCCACGAATGCTTTCGGCATGCCGACAATTGCCAATGACCTTTCCGCCGCCAGGAAGATATCGTTCAATATTTCGCATACGTCGAGCCTGATCGTTCTGGCCGTTACTTGTGACCGCGCGTTGGGCGTTGATACAGAGAATATCCGCGCTCGACCGGCGCCGCTGGATGCGGCGAATCACTTTTTTTCAAGCGATGAGGCGCTCGCCCTCTCCGCGCTGCCGGCGTGCATGCAACATGACCGTTTTTTCCAGTACTGGACACTCAAGGAGTCCTACATCAAGGCGCGCGGCATGGGACTATCCATTCCCCTGGATCAGTTCGGCTTTGATTTTTCGCAAGATAGCCGCATCGCTATCTCGATGCATCCGCAACTGAACGATGAGCCGTCCCGCTGGCGCTTTTGGCAATTTCGACTGGCCGCGGATTACATGGTGGCCGTGTGCGCCGAGAGCTCGGTGCATACGAAGCAACAGTTGTTTTTGAAAAAGATCATCCCTTTGAGCGAGGAAGAAGTGCTTGATTACATGCCGCTACGGGAATCAGCATAATTTTCTAACAATGCAGGATGCCCTGCGCACCAGGCTGCTTAGAGCGGTTTGCGCTCCGATGTAAGGTAGGGTGCGTCCCACGCACCACAGTGCTCTTGCGACGGTATCGGTGCGCGGGGCGCCCTTGCAGGGCGCGTAGTGGCTTGCAAGCCACTACCGTTTCGCAGGCGGAT